>JAYTWB010000151.1:0-5593 GCA_043743655.1 Cyanobacteriota bacterium
TTAAAAGCTCTTAAGCTTGTTGGTCGAGACTTACAAATTGCCGAAAAGATTCTCTCTGAAATTCTATACCGATTAGAATATATTTCTACGGCGGGTGCAGGTTACTTAAGCTTAGGTCGTCGCGCGCGCACACTTTCGGGCGGCGAAGCCCAACGGATTCGTTTGGCGTCTCAAGTAAGTACTCCACTTATTGGCGTGCTCTATGTTCTCGATGAGCCGAGCATTGGATTGCATCAGCGCGATAACTTTCGACTTTTGGGAACTTTAACTAAGCTACGAAACCTAGGCAACACCTTGATCGTAGTCGAACATGACGAAGAAACCATTCGCGCTGCTGACTATCTGGTCGATATTGGTCCTGGAGCAGGCGTGCATGGCGGGATGATCGTTGCTCAGGGCAGTGTTAAAGATATTGAGAACCACCCCGAATCACTCACAGGCGCGTACTTATCCAAACGACAACAGATATTCACACCCGCAGAACGCCGCGAAGGGAATGGTAAATATCTCGAAATCTGTAACGCTTATCTCAACAATCTCAAACATATTAATGTCAAGATTCCCTTAGGAAAACTTGTTTGTGTGACGGGCGTATCAGGCTCAGGCAAATCCACCCTCGTTAACGACATTCTCCATCATGCTCTCGATCATCATTTTTTGCGTAAAAAGCCAGCCCCCAAAGGACTTGATGAAATCAAAGGACTGACATCTTTAGATAAATTTATCGTCATCGACCAGTCGCCAATCGGACGCACTCCGCGTTCTAATGCTGCGACTTACACAGGGTTATTTGATGTGATTCGCGAAACCTTCGCACTCACCACGGCTGCCAAAACTAGGGGCTACAAAGCAGGACAGTTCTCATTTAATGTCAAAGGTGGACGTTGCGAAGCCTGCGGTGGACAGGGTGTGAATATTATTTCAATGAATTTCTTGCCAGATGTATATGTGCAGTGCGATGTCTGCAAAGGGGCAAGATATAACCGCGAAACTCTACAGGTAAAGTATAAAGAGAAAACGATCGCTGATGTCCTCGATATGACCATCGAAGAAGGGATGCACTTTTTTGAAAACATCCCTTCCGCGCATACAAAATTAGGAATGCTGGTTGATGTTGGTTTGGGCTATGTGCGTCTGGGTCAGTCAGCGCCCACGCTGTCTGGCGGTGAGGCGCAACGGGTCAAATTAGCAACCGAGCTTTCGCGCCGCGCCACAGGTAAAACTCTTTATCTCATTGATGAACCCACCACAGGTTTGAGCTTTTATGATGTGCATAAATTATTGGATGTGATGCAGCGCCTTGTCGATAAAGGGAATAGCATCATTGCTATTGAGCATAATCTCGATGTGATTCGTTGCGCTGATTGGGTGATTGATTTGGGTCCAGAAGGAGGCGATCGCGGTGGTGAGATCATCGCTGAGGGAACTCCTGAACAAGTCGCCAAAGTCAAAAAATCTTATACGGGTAAATATCTTAAGCAAGTACTAGCCGAATATCCACGCAGTAGTTAAGCCGCCCAAAACCAGAGTGTGGAGACGCGCACTCTGGTTTTGGGTTCGCCCTTTGAGACATTACAACTTTGCCGTAATATCTCAAAGGGCGAACTACTGCGATATCAACCAAAATTCAAAATTTTTTATGATCCAAAATCATCACATCCCAAAACCATCCGATCAGCCCGATGATTGGCTTTATGATCGCTCGGTTTTAGGATGGTTACTCAACCCCAGTCTTAGCAAACAGTTGCCATTTCTGTTTCAAATTTTCAGTCTGTACTGCAATCTATATTTCAAGCTTACAGGCAAAAGCTATCTCAAAGGAGGAAGAGGATTATTTAGATTCTTATCAGGGATTTTTTATCAGCTTTCACCCGATCGATATTTAGAATTGCAACTATCGGGTTATCAAGTATTTTTAAACCCCATTGATATGCGACTATTTCAAGTCGTCAATGAGCTAGCTAGTCAAGACACTGACACAAGAATTTTGCCTGACTTACTAGCTGAAGGGGATACTTTTTTAGATGTCGGTGCTAATCATGGCAGCTTCGCGATCGTGGCAAGTAAACTAGTTGGTACTAATGGCTTTGTCTTGGCAGTAGAGCCGCAACCTCGCCTCGCCACAGCTTTAGGAAAGTCACTCACGGCTAATGCTTTGTGCAAATTCAAGATTTATAATCTCGCAGTTGGCGACAGTGATGGAGAAATAGAACTATTAGTTCCAATTGGTACATCTGGAAGCGCGGGAGTCTATCCAGATCATTCGGCAACTCATCAACACAACAAGTTTAAAGTTCCACTTAGACGTTTTGATGATTTAGTCGATTGGCAAAACTTTACTGGTAAAGTTCTGCTGAAACTTGATATTGAGGGGAGTGAATGTGCATTTCTCTCAGGTGCAACCAAAATGATCACAGCCCTGAAACCAACTTTAATTATCGAAATTCATCCCACAAGTCTCAGAGCGGCTGGAGCTACGGGAACAAAACTCAAACAACTATTGCAGGAGTTAGGTTATACCCGCTATGCCGAAATTGCCGATCGCGATCGCACTTACCCCTTACAAGACTTGAATACAGATATTCAAAGAAATGTCGTAATGACGATGTCATAAACTATATGAAACTATGTGTGAAAGGTTATGCATAACTTTAGCTATGTATAACCTTTCATGTATAACTTTTATGTCAATTTCTACTAAGATCAAAACTTAATACGCTCTGACAACACAAATGAAGACTTGGCTCAAACCTGCTCGGCGACTAGAAAAACTCCCTCCATATGTTTTTGCGCGCTTAGATGAGTTGAAGCTACGAGCGAAAGAGCAAGGTCTAGATTTAATCGATCTGGGCATGGGTAATCCTGATGGCTCCACGCCTAAACCAGTAATCGAAGCCGCGATCGCCGCCTTACAAAATCCACTCAATCATGGCTATCCACCCTTTGAGGGGACAGCAAGTTTTCGGCGCGCAATCACTGACTGGTACAAGCGCCGCTACAATGTGCAGCTCGATTCTGAAGGTGAAGCATTACCGTTGATTGGCTCCAAAGAAGGACTAGGACATTTGGCGATCGCCTATATCGACCCTGGCGATCTTGTACTTGTACCCAGCCCAGCCTATCCCGCCCATTTCCGAGGACCATTGCTCGCAGGTGGTGAAATCTATGAAATGATTCTCACTCCTGAAAATGGCTGGCTGATCGACTTATCGGCAATTCCTGAAGAGGTCGCCCAGCGAGCCAAAGTTATGTATTTCAACTATCCTGCTAATCCCACAGGCGCAGTTGCCCCACGCAAATTTTTTGAAGAAGCGGTCGCTTTTGCCAAGAAATACGAGATTTTATTAGTCCATGATCTCTGTTATGCCGAACTCGCCTTTGATGGTTATCAGCCCACCAGTCTGCTAGAAATCGAAGGTGGCAAAGATGTCGGCGTAGAATTTCATACGCTATCAAAAACCTATAACATGGCAGGCTGGCGAGTTGGCTTTGTAGTTGGCAATCGGCATATCATTCAAGGCTTACGCACACTCAAAACCAATCTCGACTACGGCATATTCTCCGCAATTCAAGTCGCTGCCGAAACGGCTCTGCAATTGCCCGATAGTTATCTTGAAGAAGTCTGCGATCGCTACAAAGAGCGGCGAGATTTTGTGATTACAAAACTTGCTGAGCTAGGTTGGGACATCCCTAAAACCTATGCCACGATGTATCTCTGGATTCCTGTACCTGCAGGGTTGACCTCCGCCGACTTTGCGATGAAGGTCTTAGAAACTACAGGCGTAGTTTTCACACCTGGCAGTGCATTTGGTAAAGGTGGTGAAGGCTATGTCAGAATTAGTTTGATCGCCGACTGCGATCGTCTCGGCGAAGCTCTTGACCGCCTCAAACAAGCAGGAATACGGTATAAATAGTCAAAAGTACATAGCCAAAAGTACAACGAATCGCTGTACTTTTAGTCAATCGCCCAAGTAGAAAGTATATAAAGTCAAAAAGTATTTAGAAAGTATAAATTAGAAAGTATAAAGTGCTTAACCTCTTACCCATCGCTTTAGAATTTACCTCACCCGGTCCGATCGCTTTTGAACTGGGACCGCTCTCAATCCGTTGGTACGGATTGTTAATCGCCTCAGCGATCATTATTGGCACTTTATTAGCGCAAAATCTCGCGGAAAGACGCAATATCGATCCAGAACTGGTAGGCGATCTGGCGATTTGGCTAGTAGTTGGGGCAATTCCTTGTGCGCGTATTTACTATGTCCTATTTGAATGGCAGCGCTTTCAAACTCAACCCTGGTATAAAGTATTTGCCATCTGGGAAGGCGGCATCGCCATTCATGGAGCGATCATCGGTGGCGCGATCGCGGCAACTATATTTTGTAAGCGCCAAAAAATTTCGACCTGGCTAATGGCAGATATTTTTATGCCTGCCGTGATTCTTGGTCAAGCGATCGGTCGATGGGGAAATTTCTTCAATTCCGAAGCTTTCGGTAGCCCCACTGAATTACCTTGGAAATTATTGATTCCGATCAATCGCCGTCCTCGTGACTTGATCAATGATGCTTACTTTCATCCCACCTTTCTATATGAGTCTCTCTGGAACATCGGTGTATTTGCAATTTTGATGTTTGCATTCCTGAGATTTCCTAAACTTAGAACTGGCACAATCACGATGCTTTATGCGATCGCCTACAGCCTCGGCAGGTTTTGGATCGAAGAGTTACGCACTGATAGCTTAATGGTGGGCGGGCTTCGCACCGCACAGATGATCAGCTTAGTAGCGATCGCCGCAGGTATTTTTGGCTTAGTCTGGCTATACGGATTACGCCGCCGTTTCCCTGACACCACGCCACAAGAAATACCGACCGAAAACTCATGATTTAAAACCCAGTAAATTCTTTAAAAATGCTGTAAAGCGCCACTTTTAAAGAATTTACTGGACTTCTCAGTTATGCAAAGTGCTGTAAATATTCATAAATGTCCAAACTGCCACATACCGATCCCCGCGAAATGGTGGAAACTGCATTCTTGGCTAGTACCACCGCCATGTTGTTTTTAATCAACTATTATTTTCCCCTCGGACCTTTGCTGCGAATGCTGTTCCCCTTGCCAACAGCCCTAGCTTACTTACGCTGGAATAGCCGCGCTTCATGGATAGCAATGATCGTAACAGCTCTACTCCTAGCGATCTTGATGGGACCAACTCGCAGTATTCAATATATGATTCCGCATGGCTTAGTTGGGATAACCCTCGGCTATCTCTGGAAACGCGACTTCCCATGGGCAGGTTCGCTCAGTATTGCCACAATTATTGGCTCACTTGGCAGCGCTTTTCAATTTGTATTTCTATCGATTTTATTAGGCGAAAATGTCTGGACGTACTCAATCGTCCAGATTACAGGATTTCTCAACTGGTTAATTCAGCTTTTTGGCTCGCTTGAACAACCAGACTTTGCCACAATCCAACTTTTTGCGATCACGGCGATCATCTTCAGTAACTTTGCCTATCAACTACTTGTGCATCTAGTGGCATGGATTGTCCTTGATCGCCTCGGCAATCCGATCCCAAATCCACCAAAATGGATAGAATCTT
>JAYTWB010000152.1:0-10280 GCA_043743655.1 Cyanobacteriota bacterium
CGCCATGCTGACACAAGCGAATTAGAAAAGGAGTGCGATCGCTTAGTTTATAAACTCTATCAACTCACCTATGACGAAGTAAAAATTATTGATCCAGAAGAAGAAGTCGTTGCTAAACTAGCAGTTGATACTTTACTTGTGCTAATCGATAAAGTGGTCGCCAAACTAATCGATTAGTAGTGACAACTAGCAAAGACATCACGATTGTGGAAGCTAATAAAAGAGGGAAGTCTCCAACATCAGAAGCTTGGGTAATCGTTGAGCCTAATCCTGTTGCCGTTAGTACCTTGCCTTGAAACTTAATGTATTCTCCCGCAATACTCGCATTCCAAGCTCCACCAACTGCCGTAATAATCCCTGTCACTAAGTAAGGAAAAATTCCGGGTAAGATCAATGTCTGCCAGCGTTGTAGACGAGAAAGTTTATAAACTCGTGCGGCTTCAAAAAGCTCTGATGGAATTGCTTGCGCCCCTGCAATTACATTAAAAAGGATATACCACATACTCCCTAAGGTCATTAAAATTACCGCACCAATATCTAATCCTCCACCAATATTTGCTAGACCTAGCAACAGAACAGGAAATAGAGCCGTTGCAGGAACTGAAGCTGCGATTTGCACAATCGGTTGTAGAAACTGAGCTAGCTTGGGATCGCGACCGATAGTTACACCGATAGGAACCGTGATTAGTAAAGAGATAATCAGCACGATAAATACGCGAATAGCTGTAAAAATTGCGCCGACCATCACCTGTTTCCAATTGTTCAATGGCATTTTACTAAGTAGAATAATCGCTTCTAATGTTCCGCCGAGTACAATAAAACCAACTACTCCGACTAGTATCCAGTTCAGCCAATTCATCCATTTGGATTTTTTGTGCTTAATTCGCGAAGAAGTCTCAACTTTGCTGCTAAAACCGCGATTAAAAGTTTCTGATATCGGCATAAATAAGCGATCGCCGATAATTCGCATCGTAGGCGATCGCCTCAAAAAGTCTAATACGCGAGACTCAGGTACTTGAGTTGCTTCCACCGTTTCATGTTTAAACTTCTCCGCCCAAGCAATCATCGGTCGCCAGATAAAATAATCGATCAGCGAAATAATGCCAACCAAAACAATAATTCCACATAAAATTGCCAAATTATCGCCTTTGTCGGCGGCGGCTTTCAGAAAAGAACCCAATCCAGGGAGCGTAAAGTTGCGATTAGAAAGTGTAAATGATTCTGTCTGCATCAGAAAGAACCAACCACCCGCCACCGACATCACACTATTCCAGACTAGCCCCACCACTCCCGATGGCAGTTCCAAAGTCCAAAAACGTTGCCAAGCACTAAGACGATAAACTTGACTTGCTTCGATCAGTTCTTGAGGAATACTGTTAAGTGACTGATAAAAGCTAAAAGTCATATTCCAAGTCATGCCCGTAAAAATTAGCAAAATCGAAGCGATCTCGATTCCTAATCTTTGACCCGGAAATAAGCTAACTAGCGCCAGCACAACTGCGGGCAAAAATGACAGCACAGGAATCGACTGAAGTATATCTAACAGTGGAATAAGCACCTTTGACCATGTAGTCGAACGATAAGCCACATAGGCATAGGTGAGACTAAAGATTAGTGAAAGTCCATAAGCCGCTAGCATCCTCACTAGCGTTTGCAAAGCATAGGTTGGCAAAAAACTTAGCGATAAATTAATTACATACTCATCATCGTAAGTACCTGTAAATTTACTGGCAGTTTGCACAACAATAAAAATTAAAGAGATAATCGCTAAAGGCAGTAAAACATCGCCAATACTCCATCGTGAACGAAACTCTGATTTTGGATCGATAGTGGGCTGAAACATAAGCAATTTAGGCTAAAAAATAAATTAGACAGTCAAGGGGGCTTAAGCCCTTTCTTCAGGGGATCATCAAAATCTGGAACCATTTTTATTTTGCCTTTCATACAGCCAAAAAGTCCCTGTATCTGAAAAAATTAACACCAATCAAACCTCAACCTCTTGCTCAAGAATACCTAAAAGTCTCAGAATACTTAGCAAATCTCCTGAAATGACATTTTCCTCTGACCCAACATGGATATGATGCGGAAAATTAGGCAAATTTGGAAAATGCGGTACATTATCCCAACGTCTGCGTAATTTAGCGCGATCGCAGTCCATCCACTGATAGCGATATCTAGTCGTTGTAATAACATTCTCTGTAATCTTAAAATACTCAGCAACTTCCAAAAAATCATCATTACTGAGCGTAACCCTTGCCCGAAAATAACCGCGATCGCCTAAATCTAGTTCTTCAATAATCGTAAAAGTAGCGATCGCATTGCTGGAAATCAATCTAGATTTAATATTTTCAAGATACTGACTAGCTTCCATAATGCTTATTGTCTTTTGGGTTGTAATACCTGCAAACGCTCTTGAATAGACTGCCAAAGCTCATAGAAAACACTCCATTCAAAATAATCAATATCATCACCCAAACTGCCTTCGTTAAATCTTTGATAGAAAACACCCGAAGGCATTTGATATCGAAGTTCGTATGTTTGTAACTTTGTTTGCAGTTCAGAAGCTTGCTTCAGATTATTAGCTCTTTCTAACTCGATAATTTTATTCAGAGAACGCTCAATCAAATTACTTCGATACCCATTTCGATAGAGTAAGTCTAAAATTTGTAACGGTTCATAAGCTTGTGAAATCATCGTTTTATACCCTCTTTTCAAAAATGACTACAGGCAGTATCTATAAGATATCAAATATAAATCGTTAGCAGCATAGCGAAGATGCTATTGAATCCATTGTGATTAACTTATTCTTACAAGCTGACCAAACAAGACTTTTAAAAAAGTTGTTTAATTTTAATCAAATAGCAGAGTACTATTCAGATTCTTCTGTCGCACTATCTTCGATAAAGATTTCTCCCGAAGGTTCATCATAACTAAATAGTTCAGCATAACGACCCCAATCCATCGCAGTTCTGAGTTGGCGTTGTGCTTCTTTGCTAGTGAAATAGTTTTCTAGAATATCGAGAACCAGTTCTTCCGAAATGCGATGATTACGCTTCGCTTGCAAAAGCTGACAAATCTGTTGTACTAAGCGAATATGCTTCTGTAATGACTCGCGAATAATCGCTTTACGTTCGTCAATATTGCTATTGATAAACTTCTCCCCGATCGCGCCCAATTGAATATCACCTTCAGTAATAGCCACCAAATCCATTAATTTGCTAGCTTCAACGATGGGCAGTAAGTCGTCAACCTCTAATAAAAGCTCTTGAGCAAGGCGGTATAGGTCTTTCTCTTGACGACCTTCAATTAACTCTAATAAACCTGCCACTGATCCGATCCGCACATGAGGTAAGGATTGATATTTTGGCTGTGCAGGCGGTGCGGCGATGGTGCTATAAGAAGGGGTTGCCGATGTTTGGGCGGAGATATCAGGCAGATCGGGATTAGTGAGAATTTTATAAACTTGATCCACTAAAGCTTGAAATTCGGGACTCTTGCGATCGCGATAATGTGGCAAAGTAATCGGTAAATCGGCGCGAATCCGACCAGGGTTACGACCTAATACAATAATGCGATCGGCAAGAGTGACCGCTTCCTCGATTCCATGGGTGACAATCAAAATTGATTTAGTGGGAATGCGTTTTTCTAACCAAAGGTCTAATAACTCAAAACGCAAGTTCTCCGCCGTCAGTACATCTAGGGCTGAAAATGGCTCGTCCATACATAAAAGCTCTGGTTCAACCGCTAAGGCTCTGGCAAAACCAACCCGCTGACGCATTCCCCCCGATAACTCTTTTGGATAAGCATTTTCAAATCCATCTAAACCGATCACATCGATCATCCGTAATGCTTTTTGCACTCGGGTATCTTTTGCTTCACCTTTTGCCTTTAAACCGAGTTCGACATTCTCTAAAACTGTGAGCCAGGGGTAAAGCGCAAAGTTTTGAAAGACGATCGCTACACCCGGATTTAAGCCTACTAAGGGGCGGTTATAGTACAGCACCTTGCCGCCAGAAGGAGGGATCAAGCCCGCGATCATCCGCATTAGCGTTGATTTGCCAGACCCTGAAGGTCCGAGCAAGGCAATAATTTCACCTACTTGCAACTGACAATTGATATTTTCAATAATCGAGATTGTCTGCCCATTTGGTTGTAAATAAGACTTCCCAATATTCTCTAGGGCAACAAAGCTGGGTTTTGCGATATTTTGAACCATAATATTATCTTTGCAGGTATTCTGAGCTACATAGATAGGGAAGTTTTCGCTACCCAACCCAGTACATTATCAGCCATGAGTGTTCAGAAATTTTTTTAAGCCCTAAAGTTAGTGATGGTGACGTTTTGCATCCTTCACACTGCATAGAGTTTAATTTACGTTAATGTGAAAAATATATCAGTATTTAGATGATAGGATAAGTAAATCAGAGTTTTACCCATACCATCAATCTAATGTCTTACTCTCTTGTCCCTGTTCCCTTAGGATCATTTCAAGTTAATGAGCTTCTTTTTGAGGGTTCAGTTACGTTTTCTCTAATTGTGCCTACTTACAACGAGAGTAAAAACTTAGCGAAGTTAGTTGAAGTTCTCAGTCATTTGTTAGATAATTCTTATGATGGGAACTATGAGTTAATTATTGTTGATGATGATAGTCCAGACTTGACTTGGCAAGTGGGACTGGACTTGATGCCCAATTATCCTCATTTACGAATAATGCGCCGTCAAGGAGAAAAAGGACTTTCGACCGCCGTGATTCGTGGGTGGCAAGCGTCTCAGGGGCAGATATTGGGGGTAATTGATGGAGATTTGCAGCATCCACCTGAAACTCTAATTAAGATGCTGGATGCGATCGCTAAGGGAGCCGATTTAGTGGTGGCGAGTCGTCATGTCGAGGGTGGTGGTGTCAGTGATTGGGGTTTTATGCGGCGAATTTTGTCGCGTGGGGCGCAGATGCTGGGGTTATTGATTTTGCCAAATGTGATTGGGCGAGTTTCTGATCCGATGAGTGGTTATTTTATGGTTAGGCGTGGTGCGATCGCGAACTATCCAATGAATCCATTGGGTTACAAAATCTTGATTGAAGTACTCGGGCGGGGTAATATCGCGACTGTTGCCGAGGTTGGCTATGTATTTCAGGAACGGCAGGAAGGAGAGAGCAAAGTATCTTGGCAGCAATATATCGATTATATTTTGCATCTATTACGATTGCGATCGCGCGGCAGGATCACTAAACTCCGCGAAAAACTTCATCTTCCTGTCAAACGATTTCTTAGCTATGGACTTGTCGGTCTTAGCGGCGTATTTGTCGATATGTCGATCTTCTATTTATTAGGTGCATTAGGTTGGGGATTAACCAGCAGTAAGATGATTTCTTCTGAAGTAGCGGTGATCAATAATTTTTTATGGAATGACCTTTGGACGTTTCGGGATATCTCTAGTCAGCAGATCGGATGGTCAAAGCGGATTGTCCGCTTTTTGAAGTTCAATCTTATTTGTTTAGTTGGGATCGGATTAAACTTGATTATTCTCAATATCCTTTACAATTATCTGCATATCAATAAATATCTTGCTAATTTGATCGCGATCGCGATCGTCACAGTTTGGAACTTTTGGTTTAATCTCAAACTTAGCTGGCGAGTTACCCAAACCAAATAACTAAGAATTTACTTGTTTGAAAATTAGAATACTTGATTTCTTATTTCATAAAATATTTTTAAAGTGAATTAAAATGTTTGAAAAATCAAATGTATTAAAAAGATTATTTAGCCTCCTTTTTGGCATATTAATCTTACTAGGTACAGTATTTAGATTTGTTAATCTTGATAGTAAAGTCTACTGGTTAGATGAAACTTATACTTCTCTAAGAGCCTCTGGTTACGCTGAAATTGAACTTGTTCAATTTTTAAGAGATAAAATGTTTGTTACAGCTAGAGATTTACAAACATTTCAATACAGCAAAGTTGATACAAACTATTACAACGTTTTAAATTCTTTATCCTCCGAAGACCCACAGATATCACCTCTCTATTACTTAATATCGAAGACATGGGTTGACTTGTTTGGTAATACAATTTCAGCAAGACGTAGTTTATCAGCAGTGGCGAGTTTACTCTCACTAGCTTTGATTTATTGGTTATCTATAGAATTATTTAAAAAACATTCAATTGCTATAACTGCTACTGCATTTATGGCAATCTCTCCTTTTCATATTCTATATGCACAAGAATCTAGGCACTATAGTTTATGGACTTTGATGACTATTTTATCTAGTATATGTTTGTTGCGCTCATTAAGAAAAAATTCGATCTACGATTGGATACTATATTCAATATCTATATCTCTTTCTCTTTATACTTTTTTATTATCGATATTTGTGATTATCAGTCATGGATTTTATGTGCTTGCGATTGAAAGATTTAAAATCAGTAAAATTTATATAAAATACTTAATATCTACATTATTAGGTTTGTTGATTTTCTCCCCGTGGGCTTATGTTATTTTGAATAATTTATTGCATATAGATAAAGTTACGGGAGGCTCAAAAAGACTATCAGGTTTAGGGTTTTACGCAAGTATTTCCAAAGATTGGTTGGTTAATTTAAGTAGATTATTTATAGATGTAGTTGGTGATTCAGGGGCTTCATCAAATCTACTATCCCCATTGACTATGTTTTTACTATTTATAGTAATTGTTTGCCTGACCGTAACTACTTATTCAATATATTATGTTTGCAAACATACCAATCAATATCATCTTAAACCATCAATATTTATAATTTCACTTATTTGCGTAAATTACGCTCTATTAATACTGCCAGATTTAGCACTAGGTAATAACCGCTCTATAGTCAGCCGTTTCTACAGTCCAGCTTATATAGGTATTAATTTGTCAATAGCTTTCTTAGTTGCAAAATCGTTTATGATCCCTTCTTTTGCTTTTAAATCTTGGCTAGATAAATTAAAAATATCGATGTTAGCTTTTTTCTGCTGTATGAGTATAATTTCTTGCCTTATTATTACTCAAAGTCAAACATCTTGGATTAAAGCATATGGTCAGTACAATCATTTAGTTGCTGCGGAAATCAATAAATCTTCCAATCCAATCATAGTTTCCACAACTAATTCTTCTAATTTTGGAAATGCGTCAGATTTATTAAGCATTAGCTACTATCTTAATCCAGATACCAAAATCTTCTCTCAGCCAGTTTGTTATACATGCTCAACTAACTTTGTTAATGATTCTTCCAAAATTGCGAATCAGATATCCACATTGTTTAATAAATTCAGTGATGTTTTCTTCTTTAATTCAGATTTACCTTCTGAACTTGAAGATAAATTTAAACTTACTCAAGTTTTTTTGCTAGGTACTCGTACTGGAAAAAGTTCTGGTAGTGATCTTCGTAAACTTATCAAGTACTGATTCAATTCATAAGACAATTTATGAGGTTATAAATCTATAACAAATAAACTAAGACTGAATATAAATCATGCTCACAGAAATAACATTGCCAACTTGGGTAACTCTTTCAAGATTAATCGCGGTTCCGATTATTTTTGGACTATTTAGTTGGCAAGATAGCGATCTAACGCGGATTATCTCTCTCAGCGTATTTATCATCGCCGCGATTACGGATTGGTTAGATGGATATCTTGCTAGAAAACTTAATCAGATTACAGAACTTGGAACATTTCTTGATCCTTTGGTTGATAAGGTGTTGACGATCGCTTTATTTTTGTTGTTTATTGAGCTTGGTCAGATTCCTGCATGGGCGGTATTTTTGATTATTACGCGTGAGTTATTGATCACGGCGTGGCGGGGTGCGCCTAGTGCTTCTAGCCAGTCAAGCCAGCCGCAAATTGTCGGAGCAAATCTCTGGGGTAAAGCCAAAACTGTCGTCCAGATTTTGGCGATCGCCGCTTTACTGATCAAAATTCCTTATGCGATCATCTTATTCTGGCTTGCAGTTGCACTCACGTTGATTTCTGGCATTCTCTATGTTGTGCCAACGCCAGATGCATAGCTATAATTCAAATTACGAATGTTTCCCGCCTTCGGCGGGAAACATTCGTATAGTATTTTTTCGCCGCCTAAGGTAGAGAAATACTTATAATTAGATAAGCGTTGCATTTGTAAGTAAGGTTCTTATGGCATCACCAACAATCGGTAAAGCGTTTGGCAATCTATTAGGCGGACGCTTTCGAGTTGTGCAGACGATCGCTAATGATCTTTATGGACAGACTTATCTAGTCGAAGACACGATCTCTGTAGAGATGCCACGCTGGATTGCTAAAAGTTTTTGTTTAATTAATAAAACCAATCTCCAACTTGACTGGGCGCGATCGCTATTTCGTAATGAAGTCCCCAAATTACAACGACTTAGCGATCGCAGTTCTGATTTTCCTAAAATCACTACTTATTTTGAACAAGAAGAGGAATTTTATATCGTTGAAGAAGCAATTGATGGAACTCGTCTTAGCGATCAAATCGCTACAGGAAAACTGTATAGCGAATCAGAGCTAATTCACTTTTTGCGACAACTGCTAGCGAGTTTGCATATTGCTCATGGAGCTAATATGGTGCATGGTGATATCAATCCTCGCAATTTGATCCATCGTCAAGATGCTCAGCATATCAATCATTTTATATTAACCAATTTTGCAGTTCTCAAAGGTGTTTATGCAACTGCGGCTCAGAATGGAGTCATTCTCGGTACACCCAGCTATATGCCATTTGAACAAGCATTGGGATACTTTACGCCCAAGTGCGATATTTATGCCCTCGGTCTGACTGCTATTCAGTTACTAACTGGCTTACATCCCAGCCAGCTATTGCGCCGTGCCGATCTCAATTTATTAGATTGGCAAATGAGTTCTTCAGTTCGACCCGAACTAGCCGCTATTCTCAATCGCATGGTTAAGCATCATCCTGAAGGTCGCTATCAGACGGCTCAAGAAGTTCTCAATGATCTCGATGATTTGCGTGCAGATACTGCCAACTTTCAAAGACAAGTTTTGGCGATTGGTAAGAACACTCCTACACGTTGGGCGATCGCTTTAGTCTGTCTCGCAGGAATTAGTTGGGGAGCGGTCAACTTCTATCAATACTTCCCTAATCTCGCCTTACCAAATTTCGCCACCAAACCTACTCCTAACACATCTGAATCTCCTCAACCAGTCGCTGCTACTTATCAGTTACGTCTTAACTTAACAGAACATACTGGCTGGGTCAGAGCCGTGGCTTTCTTCCCGAATGGATTTAGTTTTGCCAGTGGCGGTTACGATCGCACATTACGTTTATGGAATATCCGTAACAATCAATCCTTTGGGACTTTATCTAATCACCTCGGTTCGATTTCTGGCATTAATGCGATCGCCGTACATCCTAGTGGAAATACCTTCGCGATCGCCTGTATTGATAAATCGATTAAGTTATGGAATTTTCGCAGTGGCAAACCAGTTCGTAATCTGGAAGGACATGATGGTCAGGTTTATAGCATTGCTTATAGCCCTGATGGGAATATCTTGGCGAGCGCCAGTGCTGACAAAACGATCAAGATTTGGAACTGGCGCAAAGGTGAGCTATTAAAGACTTTTGGCGGACATCAGGACAAGGTTGTATCGGTTGCTTTTCATCCCAATGGCAAAAAAATTGCCACTGCTAGTTTTGATAAAACGATCAAACTTTGGGATGTGAATACAGGTAAAGAAATTCTGAACATTACGGGACATACTGCGCCTGTAAATGCGATCGCTTTTAGTCCCGATGGCAGTTTGCTCGCTAGTGGTAGCCAAGATCAAACTGTCAATATTTGGGATGTGAATACGGGCAAAGTTGTGCGATCGCTATCAGGACATACGGGTGGGGTGCTAGCAGTTGCCTTCAATCGCGATGGCAGTGCGATCGCCTCAGGCGGCGCGGATAAAACAATCCGACTCTGGAATGTCAAAACAGGCGAGATCACCCAAATTCTCAGCGCTCACGAAGCTCCAGTTCTTGCCTTAAGCTTTAGTCCCAAAGACGCAACCCTAGTCAGTGGTAGTGCTGATCGCTCCGTCAAAGTGTGGCAGTAGAGTTTGACAAACCAAAACCAAAAAAAATAAAGCGGCGCGGAACGCCGCTTTATTTTTTTTGGTTTTGGATACGCGGCGCTTATCCTAATCTCTAAAATCTTGCGCTCTGTAGCACCACCTATATTTTTTGGGTTTTGAATGCAGATATCTGAAGATATTTTATAAACACCTATTGACAATTATAATCAATAAAGTTAAGGTATCGATAGAGT
>JAYTWB010000153.1:0-5044 GCA_043743655.1 Cyanobacteriota bacterium
GCCTGGATTCAATCGATACGCGCAATTGTTTGTGAATGCAGGATTTGTATTCGCTGAGCCGAATGTGCGTGGCAGCGAGGGCTATGGCAAAACTTGGCTGAATGCTGATAATGGTCGCGATCGCCTAAAAGTGATCACCGATATTGAAGACGCATCTATCTATATTCGCAAAAACTGGCAAGTCAACGGAATAACACCCAAAATCGGTATTCTTGGCGGTAGCTATGGCGGCTATGCAGCTCTGATGGGAATGTCCAAATTTGCAGGTAGTTATGACGCGGGTGTATCGAATGTCGGTATTAGCAATCTGCTCACGTTTCTAACTAACACCGCACCCTATCGCCGTATTCTCCGCATTAGTGAATACGGTGATCCTGTTAAAGATCGGCAAGCTCTGCTTGATTTATCGCCCGTTACCTATAGCGATCGCATCAAATCTCCCTTACTAATCATCCAAGGCGCAAATGATCCCCGTGTCCCAGTCGGTGAAGCGATTCAAATCCAAAAACTACTAGAGCAGAAAAAAATTCCCTCGCAACTGGTCATCTTCCCCGATGAAGGTCACGGCTCTAGCAAGCGCAGTAATCAAGTCCTAGAGATCGGTTACACCCTCGATTTTTTTAAAAAGTACTTGCAATAATCGACAAAAAAAAGTCCCCGACGGGGACTTTTTTTGTGAAAAAAATTAAGCGTTAACTTTGCCGTAGAAAATGCCGCGAATAAGAACTTCCTTCGGTTCAACACCGCCGAGGTCGTTGTCAGAGGTTTGTTCGCACTCGAATGTGCCAGCGATTTCACCTGTGTCAGGATTTAGCTTAGCGATTTGGAGAGAGAAATTACCTTTAGAGGTAGAGTCATCTTTTACGCTGCGGTTGTCAAAAGAGTTACGCTTACCAGGTAACCCCTCGGCTGAGTCATAACCGATCGCTAGACCACGACCTTTAGGATCGATGAAGCCAGAACCGCGATAGGTAGGAACATCGGTTGCACCAATAAAGTCAACTGATGTGGTGATACCATTCACACCTGGAGCAGTAGTTGCTTTAAAGCCTTTAATCGTAAACAAGATTGCGACCAGTTCACCACCTGGCATTTTGACGGTGATCGGTTGATAGTCTAGACCATCGGTTTCAACTAAGCTGAGGCTGCCATCACTGTTACCAGTTACAGTTGCTTTCACAAAGTCGAGACTGGAAGTAGAGCGTGTAAGTAGCTTGCTAGCGACAAACTCAGATTTTTTACGCTTGTTGTTAGACTCTTCTTTGACAAAGAATGAGGTTGGCTCTAGGCAAAGCTCAGAAATTTGAGCAGTTTGTCCTGATCCGAGGGGGATAACGTTGCGTCCACCACGAGAAGTACCGAGGATATCAGGACATTTATTGGCTAAGCCTGTGTTTCTAATCTGAGCATAAGTCAAGCCTTGAGTACCTGCGATCGCTGTATTTGCAAACAGTCCGCTTGCCACTAACATACACACACTGATACACAATGTAAAAATTGCTTTCGTAAAGATACGAAATTTCATAAATAACCTCTTCTTAATTTAATGGGCTGTATTTTAAAGTTATGATGATCACCGCGAAGCGCCTTACGCCATAACCTATATCAAAAAATACGATCTAGTTTAAGATTTTAAATTGAGATCGTTAAGGAGTTTCTGGTGCTTTAGACTAGCCATATTAGGTTAGCCGCTTAAAGACTTGATTTGTAAAATTCCAATCACCATATTATCGCGCACGAGGTTACTTAGCTTGGCACAAACAGAAATCCAATCGCAACATGACAAGCCTGCTAATTTATCTGAGCTTGAGTTGCTCAGCGATCGCCTTTGGCAATTTGCCCAAGATCAGCAAGGCGATTCGGCTAGTCTTTTGCATATTTTGAGAGTCCTAGAGGCTATTCACAAAAGGATTCGAGACGATTTGTTTCAGGCGGCTCTACCCACCAGTCGCCATGAGTTATTCAATCTCCTCCGCGACATCGAGACAAATGGCGGCTGGCCGCATATCTATCGCATGAAAATTAATGAGATTTGTCGATACTTAGAACAACCTGAAGATTTAGAAGTATAAAAAAGAGAGGGGCGACAAAGCGCGACCTCTCTTTTTTTGACTATTTTTTTGACCAGATGATACTTTTTTGACCAGATGATCCAAAGCACCGCTTTTGTTTAGACGCGGCGATATTGCTTATAAGCAGCAAAAAATAGTCCACCCAAAGTAATGAAAATAAGTCCGAGGCAAATGCCTGACAAGATTGGTTCTACCATGATTATTTATTAAGTATTTGATTAAGTTTGACACCCTTACCATTTGTATAGTCTACTTTAGCGATCGCCATAATCACAATCTAGAAATAAATAGCAGCGCTATTCATTCCTAGATTTAAACTACTGACCTTGAACACGTTTAAGTGTTTCGGAAAGGCTAGCAGGAGATGTCGGTTCTGGGGAGATCACCGCAGGCTTGGGTGGTGCAATCAAACTCTGTGGATCAGTTTCAGCATTTAAAGAATTTGGGGCTGGCTGAACGGGGAATAGGCGCTCAATATTTTCATATAATTTTTGAGCCACAATATCGTTAGCCGCTTCGGTGAGATGGATCGGATCAATAAAAGCTTGTTGCTTAGTGTCTTGAAATAACTGATAAAAGTTGATAAATTTTGCACCGAAGTTACTACTAAATGTCTTTTCGGCAGTTTTGAAAGCTTCTGTGACGCGATCGCTATACTCATTACCTAACGATTTCAGGACACCTTCTTCTTCTTTAGTCAAAGACTTTTGTTTACCCGTGATTTCTGGTTGAAGTACTATGAGGGTGGGGATGTCAGACGCTAATCTAGTCATCTGGCGAACATTATAAAAATAGCGATCAACTCTTTTTTGAACTTCTTTAGTATCTTTGCTGAGTTGCTCAGCATTAAAAATTTGATATTCAGAGCTAAATGTCGTTATATTTGCAGGGATTACCCATTTTTGCCATGCTTTGACTAAATATAGCGAATTTGTCCAGTTATGAAATTGCTGTATCTGATGTTGGCGATATTGGGCAATCGGATCGCGTAATATTTGTTCGACATTACCAATCTCGCGAGCAGTCTGATTGCTTGGCGATCGCAAGTCTTCGTAGCCATCGAGAATGATCAGCGCGTTGGGACTATATCCGATCACCTTGTGAGCAAGTAGTGCTAGCTCATTCCCCGAGCTATAGCCGGGGACAGCCGCGGCAATCACGCGATAACTACCATCTCGAATCCGCGTTGGTAGCGATCGCGCCGCTTCAATCTGATCAGCAAAGTAAGGGATTTCTTTAGGCTTAAATTTTTCGGGACTACTATTTTGAGCGCGGACACGATCATTTAGTAGTTTCTCGATTTTAAAAGCTAGGGCTTTTTGATTTTTTTCCGCCATATTTGTAAAAGCGGTGGAGTTGCCTACCAAAAACACCCGAATTTCACTCGCAGGTTTATCAACTGGCACATCGGAGTCTTGACGAAAGCTTTGGTCGTTGATTTGCCAATAGTCGCTGCTTTGGCTGGGTATCAACTCATATCCTAATATGGGGCTGCGCCGTACTTGGAGTCGCCCCGAATCTGGCAGTCCAGGATAGCTGTTACCGTTTGCATCCTGCAATTTTAAGGCGTAGGCTTGAGCGATCGCTACAGTTTTATTGGGTGACAGTTGGTTAGTACTACCTGTCGCTAAAACTGCTCCTCTGGCAATCAATTCTGCTAAGAGCAGTAGCAAAGGCAAACCAATCAAAATCAGAAGTAAGGTATTTCGCAACCAAGATTTGCGCTTGGATTGCCAAGAAGAGTTGTATCGGTATCTACTACGCATGACTAAGCTATTGGTTGTGCAGTTTTTTAGCTTACAACAATTACAGAAGATAACACGAGAGATTGAAAGCTCAGTGTCTTCAAACCTGCGATAAAAATCGGACGAGTGAATTTATGCGCTTTCTTCTTTTAGACTTCCCTAGTTTTGTTTAAGTTGGATTAATTCAATTTTGTAACCATCTGGGTCTTCGACAAAGGCAATTTCGGTCGTGCCATGTTTCATCGGAGCAGGTTCACGCGTAATTTTGCCACCTTTTGCACGGATTGCATCACAAGCCGTATAAATATTTTCCATGCCTAGCGCCACATGACCATAGCCCGTACCAATATCATAGGACTTGGTATCCCAGTTATGGGTAAGTTCGATCGCTGCGTTACTTGATTCATCGCCATAGCCCACAAAAGCTAGCGTAAACCGACCATTGGGATAGTCTTTGCGGCGCAATATA
Organism: Cyanobacteriota bacterium; assembly: GCA_043743655.1. Lineage (GTDB taxonomy): Bacteria > Cyanobacteriota > Cyanobacteriia > Pseudanabaenales > Pseudanabaenaceae > Pseudanabaena. The sequence continues at coordinate 4,287 of JAYTWB010000153.1, forward strand.
GTCATGCCGAGGACATTGCTATAAAAATCAAGCGATCGCTCCAAATCGCTAACCCGAAGCATTGTATGTAAAACGCGCATTTTTAGTCTTCCTCTACTTTTGTAATTGCGATCAGAAATTGAAATGAGAGCAGGTGCTTTGCCTCTGCTCTTATTGGAGAAGCTAGCGATCGTAATCTTCATCGTCTAAACTTTTTTGCTCAACCATCCAGTCAGAATTTTGTCCGCCGATGATCACCTCTTCGATCGCCACATATTCTTTTGTAAACTGCCGCAATGCATTTACTAAAGTGTCGATCGCGATCGCATCTGTCGTACCGAGATCAACCCAACAACGCGCCCACTCGCTCTCGTACTCCAGATCAGTCATGTTATGCATAACTGACATCATCTCGTCATCAGCAGCTTGGTTGTCATAGTCAAAGTAGCTGACATCCACACCTGACTCCAAGACTTGCATATTACATGCGTTAAAGCCGCCTAACTTGCCTAATAAAAACCAAGAATTAAATACTTCGTCTAACAGTTGCTTCTCAGACTGAGATGGGACTTCGCTAAATTTTATCCATATCCACAAGTCAAACCAATCACATTCTCGAAATCTAACTTCCATAATTAACTTTTATCGAAAAATTGGGTTTAAAACCCCGTGCTTCTAGTACGGCTTTATATTAGAATATACCAAGTACCGCAGGGCATACGGGAATTCACGCTTGAGAAGCTAGTTGCAAGACTAGGTATCACTAAGTAAGACCATGT
>JAYTWB010000154.1:0-3081 GCA_043743655.1 Cyanobacteriota bacterium
CGTCATCGGTTAAACTGCTAGAATAGGCCATAGGAGTGGGATACGTGACTTTTTGATGCCTCTTTTAGTATACTCTAAGATGCCAAATGGGTTCTATAATAAACGCTCCTATCGATCCTGGAATTTTAAGAAGACAACTTAGTGCAATTGCATCACGCAGCGTATCACAGAGGGTTTTCCAAAGGTCTCCCATGATTGCACGTCCAATGACATCAATAGGCTCAAACAGAAGCGATAACGCAATTTTCGTTCTCTCACGAGGAGTCAATTTGATCTTGTTCAAAGGAGATTGAAGTGGTAGTTTAGGAGAGGGCACAAAAATAGCTAGAGTTTTATCTGGATTGATACCTTCAGATTATAAAATAAAAATGCATCTTAGAAAATGAGAGCTAAATCATGCCTAGATTAATTAGTGCTAGTGACATCAAGTGGGCCTACAGCAAGAAACTAATTTCTAATCCCATGAATGAATTCATGGAGTGTCTATGTGTGTTTATTGGCGAAATTTTAAGGAGTGATGAAATAGGTCTTCTCATGTGGCAAAGTCAGCCAATTTTGATGGTGAAGATAAGTAAAGTTGACTTTGAATCAGAGAATCATTATGTCGAAACTTTCAATTTTGATGATTCAAAAATTAAAATATTTATAGATAAATATGTAAGTAATTTGAATCTATCTACAAGTCCTGCTATTGGAATCAGTGGTATGGAAATTTTCTGCTATAGACCAAAATTAGATAAACCTTATCATCCCAAAATTCATCCTTCATATACTCAAGCTAGAGAAAAGGCATCAAGAATTCTATCGATAGTCTTTTTGACAATTGTAGAACCAACCCTTGAGATATCTTGCGTGTCACTAGCTCAAGTTGATGCAAAGATTTTATCAAAATTACCCAAAGGAGCATCTGTACAAGAATCCGATCAAGGCAATATATATGAAATAATTGATGAACTTCAGTCAGCCGTAGGACGTTGGATTGCTGAATTTTATACTGATGAAATTGGCACCAAAAAATATAGGATTAAAAACAAATATCCATTAGCTCCAAATCCGCTTTCGGGAACTACTTTATTTTTTATAGGTGCTGATGATGATGGTAATTTGATTAGCTATCAAACTAACACTTGAATACCATTTGATAATTCATGAGCTATGTAGATTACGTTACTCTAATTTTCATTGCCGTAAAATTTCTACTAATTGATCAATCACCATCTCCAATTTTGCAACTTTCAACTCACCGATCTTCGACTGAATGATTTGTCGATCGGCAGTGAATAAGCGATTTGGACGAATATTACTGCTTTTATTGAGTGTCCCAGTCTGAAAATCACTCGTGTCAAGCGCAATTGCGTGCGTATCTCGAACCATCTGGCTCGTAATTTGACAAAGGATTAAATCATCTCCTGGTAATACAGCAATGATCAAAGCAGGACGAAGTTTTGCATCCATCAAATTAGAGAAGGGGAACGGCACTACCACCACATCCCCTTTTACAAATCTCGCCATGCCTCTTCTTCCTCAGCGCTCAGCCAATCCTTCGCTAACACCGCCTCACTCAACAAACAGGTCTCAAGATTCATCTGTAACTGCTGTGCTTTTAACGATCGAACAAAACTCAAAACATCATTCAGTAATGCATCTGGCATTTGCTCAATCTCTTGCAAAATGGCATCCCTCGGTGGCATAGTTTTTCTCTAATGACACAACATTTCCAGTTTACATCGCAACAGGAGCGATCGGGAAATAATCGATCGCATAAAAATCATCGCCCGATCAGCATTGAGAATAAAGAAAATGTATTTCACTATTCTCAATGCCCGATCGTTAGTTTTGATTGATTTTCGCCTGAACCCGATCGATCGCTGTCCGGTCGCCCAGAATTGTATACAATTTCAATGCTTCTTTTAGGGAAAAGATAGCGCCTTGTTTATTGCCTGCAGCTATTCGCGCAAGACCTTGAACCTCATACACGATCGGATTTTCCGGTTTCTGATTAATTGCGTTCCCACAGTCTTGAAAGGCTTTGGGATCTTTGTTCTGAGCGCGGGCAAGACATCGATAGACGCTAAGCTCGGCGGGAATTTGGGTGCCTTCTTCGATCGCTTCTGGTGAAAGGAAGGAATCGGGACGGCCCATCATGGTCTGAATGCTGGCGGCTTCTTCACAAGTTTTGAGAGCGTTGGGCTGTGCGGCACGAGCTTCGATCGAGCATTTGTAATCTAAAGATGCTTTCTCTTGATAATTTAAGCTAGTGGATTGATTCAAGTCATTCAGAGCTTCTGTATAGTTTCCTTGATTGAATTGGGCAACCGATCGCACGTAATAAGCATCGGATTTTAATTCAGGTTCAGTTGTCAAATCAATGACTTTAGTTGCATCAGTTAGTGATCCGATATAGTCGTAGGTCTGTTGTTTTGATTTGGAACGATCGAGATAGGCATTTACTTTGTTCGGTTCAAGTTGAATAGTGCGATCGAGATCTTCAGTTGCGCCTAAATAATTTCTGGCATTTGTTTGAGCAGTAGCGCGACCGTAGTAGGCATCGGCATTATTAGGTTCTAAATTTAAGGCACGGGTATAGTTTGCGATCGCCCAATCTCCATCAGTTCGGGTTTTTAGTTTGGCGCGATCGATGAATTGTTGGGCGGTGAGTTTTGGGATTGGGCGCGTTGCGAGTTTGACATAACCTTCGGATGTGAATTGGGTGGGTTGAAGTGCGCTGGTGGCGGCGATGCTGAATATGCTGCTGATCGTAGTACTCAAGTCTAGTTCTGAATTATCTTTACTACTTGTGGACGGGGGCATTTTGGTTAAACCAAATTGATTGCCAAGGGCAAGGAGAGCAGGCGGATTGAGGTAGGAATAACCCATGTTTTGTTTGGGTAAGGGTGCGATCGCGTCTTGGAACTGTTTGGCTTGGTCGAGGGGTTGCCAGGGCTTGGGAAGAATAGTATTTGCGGTATCGGCTCCACTGAGAAGGGCTAAGGTGTCGTCGCTTGTCCATTGATAGGCGAAGATGCTGACGAGTTTGCTAGGAGTTGGTTTGGTGGGTTTAGTAACTTTGGTAGATTTGTT
>JAYTWB010000155.1:0-8313 GCA_043743655.1 Cyanobacteriota bacterium
GGCAAAGCCGCGATCTGGCATTTTGCAGCAACACTGAGCCATCATTTTGAGTAAGCAAGAACCAAGCCATGTCTGGATCTTTGGGATCACAAGGATTCCACGCATTTGTTCTTGAACCAACACCATAATGGGAGTTGAGACAACCTTTCGTTTTACGGTTCTGTAACATGGTCGCAGAGCCGTTGACTAGGGTTTTCTGTCTGTCTAGATGTTGATCGGGATCGTTATTATCTAGCGTCCAATTGATCATTTCAGGATAGCCATCGTACCGTCTGATGTTGTTGTTGGTGTTGAGGGCAAATCCACCGTTTGAGTAAGTGTCCGCAAAGACGGGTAAAGCACTGCCGATGATTGGTAGCAGAAGCAGAAGTGCTTGTAGTGCTTTGCGGTACTGACGGCGTTGTTGGCGGGGCGATCGCTTTTCGCCAGTTTCAGAGTTTAACAAATCATCCATGTTTGGATTGATAGATTCGGAGGTAATTTCTTTTCTTAAAAAATTCATATTTGTCTGTTCTCTAGATGAAAGTTGTAGTAAGGTAATTAGTTAGTCAAGGCACTTAGCTTTTGTAAGCCATTAGCCATTGACAATAACGGAGAACTATTTTGGCTGGTGACGATGATCGCTAAATCAGCAAAAAAATTTTTAAGGGCTGAAACCCCTATAGTTTCGTTGGGCAGTATATTAAAATGAGGATCATCCGCAAAATTCTTAGTTTAGATTTATGATTAAAGCCAACGACCAAAATAAAGAAGCAAATAACAAGCGTTGTCGTATGACTCCAGAGGGACAAGCAAAATTGAGGACTGGAATAAGAAGTAAATTTCCTAACCTTATTCAGGACGAAAAGATAAATTACAATGCAGTTGCAGACCTCGTAAGTCTTGACAGAGATACACTTAAAAAAATTTCAGAAGGTCAAAAAAATGTTAATTACAGTAGCATTATGAGACTAGATAGCTACTTTGATCTAAAGTTAGGTGACGATACAGATTTTAAATGTGGATGTTCAGATTCTTTTTTCTCTACTCAAGACTTAGAAGATTCAGGAATAAATGAGGAATTCTTTCCAGCAATAACCAGCACATCTAACATGGAAGAAAAGGCTCAAGATATCGAAAGTATGGATAGAGAAAAAAGAATAAATAAAGCTTTAGATACCTATGCCAACGTTTCTAGAGAAAGACTGTATGGAGTAGAAAGTTACTCAGCAAAGTTAAAAGCTTATCTGGAAGATAAACATGAATGGTTAGTTAGTGTAGTTGGTTCTGGTGGAGTTGGAAAGACATCTGTTGTTGAAAAGTCAGTTAGAGATTACGCGGCAAATGCGGGGTTCACTAATGTTGCATGGGTTACAGCGAAGAGAACTTACATGCGCTACGAGGATTTATCAGAGAATCAAATCGGTTCTTCGATAAATCTTGAATCTATGATAAATGATATTGCCTTACAACTTCAAATAACATTACCATCTTCACCCAATCTTGATGATAGATTTAAATATCTACAAAGTAAGTTGCGAGAAAATTGCTACCTCGTTGTCATAGATAACTTAGAGACTTTAGACGATAATGAAAAGTTAATTCAAAGATTCAATCCATACAATCCAACTAGCAATTTAATACCAAGCACAGTAATATTGACATCAAGAAAAAAGATTCAGTCTCAAAACAGTCGTTTAAAAGAAATTGAATTAAATGGAATTGATTATGAATCCACTCTAGAATTGATAAGGCATAAAGGAGATCATGTAGAGCGTATTAGGAATGCACCAGATAATGAGCTTCTTCATATACACGAGGCTAGCCAAGGTAATCCACTTATTACATTGCTTATAGTTAGTCTAATATCGACATATTCCGATCTATCTCTTAGTGAAGTTATTAAAAAGGTTTTAGAGAAGAAATCTTTATATTCATATTTATATGAAGAGTTATTAAATGCCATTTCAGAAAAAGCTTTAAATATTTTAGTTGTAATGGCAGACCACTCAGAAATTTCAAATATTCATTATTGTACGTTAAAAACAGATTCTAAACTTGAAGATCAAGATTTTGAAACTGCTATTAGAGAGCTTACAGATCGTTTTCTAATACAAACTATTTCCAGTCTTACGGATAAACCTCGCTATTCAATACATAGTATGATTTACCAGTTTTTGAGGAGCAAAATGAGTTGATTTAATTTTTAGAATGTTAAGGCATTAAAATGAATGATCTAAAGAATAAAATAAGAAATGTAAATAAAAAATTTCATAATGGAAACAGAGTAATCAATTTACTCGAATCCTATTTAAGATATTCAGATAATGACGTTATGATTGACGACATTTTACAATCTCTCGAAGATAATTTAAGCACTTTAGAGGCTTTAGATCGATGTAGTCAAATCGTGAATAAGTTTACTTATAAATCTATTCAAACTAATTATTCATATCAATGGCTAAGTATGATAGAAAAATTACTTAAGACTTATCATAAATCAAATATATCAATACCGTCACAACTTTATATATCAAAAGCCGCTTGCTTGGGACAATTTTCTATATTAAATACTGAAATAGAGCTATGTCTTAACAAAGCTATTTTAGCTAGTAGGAGCAATTTAGAGATTGTTGAAGCACTAATTAAACTTGCTTATTATTATGATGGAATATCAGCATATAAAAAAATGGAAGAGACATTATTAAGTTCAGAGTCATTATGCAAGATTCACTTTCCTCAACATTTACATATGGCGGCAATATTCTGCGCTTTAGGTCGTCATAATTTTATAACTTTGCAATTTAGTACTGCGATGAGTTATTTTGAGAAATCGCTAGTTACCTTAGGTTATTTAGAAAAAACAAAAGACGATTTGATTAATACAGTAGATTTTGGTGGAATATACAACTCATGCTTGCATTATTTGGGAAGAATAAAACTTGAAAGGTGTCAATTTAAAGAATGTATTAATCTATATGTTCAAGCTGAGACCAAGTTTATAGATCATTGTAGAATTCTAAAAATCAACTATAATACTGGAGCAACTGCTTTCTACCATTTAAGAATGGCACAAGTTCTTGAAATCTGTGGACTGGTGAACAGTGCTGACTACCATTATCAACAAAGTTCTAATTTATTCCAAGGAATTAACCCACTTCCAGCAGGAAAATCCCAAGTAAAACTTTCTTTGAGTCAGCAAGAATCTCAGATTAAAGAATCTATTCAAGAAAATATTGAAATTGGTTACAGCCGTGGATATTTATTATCCTGTACAAAGTTGTTTACGCTATATGCAAATCAACTTAAAATACATCTTGCTTTTAGATTAATATTTCGTATTGTCTTTGATGTTGTCAGAGACAAGTCTATTAATATCACTTTCTCAACCGCCGACTTCACTTACCTATTCATTCTTTCAAGACAAATGATTTTGGGTCATTATGGGCTTGGAATTTATACAAGATTAAAAATACTTCAGCTTAAGCTATTTAAATCGAATGAGATGATAACTGTATGTCCCTGCCCAGAACCAGATTGCAAAAAGCATATTAGAGTTGTAATGAAGGAACAGTGAATTATTATCTAGAAAATTTGAAGTACTCTAGGCTGTCATAACATCTATAAAAGTCTTTAGCTATGCAAGGCGTTGTCTAAAGCAACGGCATTAGAAGGTACTAAAACAAAGTGAAAAATTTTAAAATTAGCTGGAAAAAGTATTCATCTAGATATCATGAAGCAAAGTGATGATTACAACCTATTGATGAGGGGCAAAGTCGCGCTAAGTATGTTGCGAGAGTTGTGATCTATTGGAGCCGCAATTTTTACCGCAGCAGTTGATTGTTTAGCAGACTGCTATGATAATACAATTACAGCCTATGCAGATAAGGACGTTAGATCATCGTGGAAGAACTGATAGCATTACGGGAACTCTTGCAAAAAGGTAAAGTATCCAGCGCACTCTTGATGATTGATGAAATGGAAGAAATGAGTAAAAAAGACATACTTAACAAAATTCGTAGCTATGGCATTATCTTACTTCTGCATCTCATCAAACAAAAAGCCGAAAATCGCACAACCCGTTCTTGGGATGTATCAATTCATAATTCAGTCTTAGAAATTCAAGATTTGAATGCAAGACCAAACTCTAAGGGAACATATCTAAACGAACAAGAACTTTGTGAATCGCTAGAAAGTGGCTTTCGTCAAGCGATTAACCAAGCATCGTTAGAAGTCAATGAAGGTCAGTATGATGCGAAAGAACTTCAAAAAATGGTAGACAAACAAAAAATATGCGATCGCGCCATGACCCTAATTTTATCATCCTCAGATAATTAATCAAGAAAACCATGACTCTCGCAGAGATTCTCTTTTAGCATTTCCTGATTTTGCGATCGCTTTAACTTCAATACTCCCTCCCACTTTATGAGACAGACTATGATTGTAGCACCAAAGTTCGATTACATAGTTCCAGATGAATATCTGAGAATGGAAGAAAAAAGCGAAATTAAGCACGAATATATCGATGGATATGTTTATGCAATGGCTGGCGCAAACGACCATCATGTGACGATCGCCTTAAATATGGCTTTTGTTATCCGAAACCATTTGCGCGGCTCAAATTGTCGAGTCTATATGTCGGACATGAAAGCGAGAATAGATTCATTAAATCGTTTTTATTATCCAGATGTGATGGTGACTTGCGATCCTAGAGATACCCAAACTCCAAATCACAAGCATTTTCCAAAACTAATTATCGAAGTTCTATCAAAATCTACCGAAGGCTTTGATCGTGGCGATAAATTTATCGATTATCAACAACTAGACAGCCTTGAAGAATATGTTCTAATTAACACCAAACGTCAACGTCTTGATTGTTTTCGCCGTAATAAAGAAGGACTTTGGGTGTTAAAGTCATATTTTGGAGAGCAAGATAAATTCCAATTATCGAGCATCAACTTTGAAGAGAAATTTGCCGTTCTTTATGAAGACGTTAGTTTTTAACTGAATTAAAAGAGTTAGGAAAAAGTTCTGATTTGTTCTAATCGATAAAAAATTAGCCCTGTCTCCTTTCTGTTTTTTGAGTTACAAGAAAAAATATGTTGCTAAGTCTCAAAATTGAAAATTTTGCGCTGATCGATCGCTTAGAACTTGAGCTATATGCTGGACTGAATATCCTCACAGGCGAGACAGGCGCGGGCAAGTCAATTGTGCTGGATGCACTGGATGCGGCACTCGGTGGCAAGGTATCAGTGCGAATGTTGCGAACTGGAGCCAGTCGCGCCAATATCGAGGCAACTTTTTCGACTAATCAAGCGATCGCGCAGTGGTTAGAAATTCAAGAAATCGATGCATTGGATGCGGAGACCTTAATTTGTAGTCGAGAAATCACGGCAAAAAGCAATCGCACTCGTATTAATGGTGTGGTGGTCAATAAGCAGCAAATCCAAGAATTGCGCGATCGCCTAGTCGAGATTACGGCACAAGGTCAGACAATTTTGCTCAGTCAATCGGCGCAACAAAGGGAATGGCTGGATAATTTTGGTAACCAAGTTCTACTATCGCAACGTCAGAAAGTTGCCAAATCATTTGAGATCAAAGAGCGATCGCGCAAAGCTCTATTTGAGCGCCAACAGAACGAACGCAATCGTTTGCAGCATTTAGACATGTTGCGCTATCAGTTAAAAGAACTAGAAGCGGCGAACTTAGATAATCCCGATGAATTAGAAAATCTCGAAAGCGATCGCAATCGGTTAGCTCATAGTGTGGAGTTGCAGAAGCAAGGCTATGCGGTGTATGAGGCTCTTTATCAGAATGATGGCGGTAATGCTTGTGCGGATTTATTAGGGCAAGCTGAGTTGATTCTCGGCGAAATGGTGACACTGGATCGAGAAGCGGAAGAGATTCTCGAATTAGTGACCAGCGCCCTCGCTCAAGTGGAAGAAGCAGGCAGACAAATCAATACTTACGCCAATCGTCTTGAGTCTGATCCTGAACAACTAGAAGCAATCGAGCAACGGATTAATCAAATCAAACAAATCTGTCGTAAATATGGCACTCTGCCTGAAGCGATCGCCTATACCGAGAAGTTACATAACGAACTTGCTGAGCTAACTGATCAAAGCATTTCCATCGAAGACCTAGAACGTAAAGCTGAAGCTGATTTACATGCCTTATGCAAATCTTGCAAAAAGCTCACTGACCTCCGAAAACAAGCCGCGATCGTCCTCGAGCAAGCTCAGATTAATGCGCTCAAAATGTTGGCAATGGAAAAAGTCCGCTTTCAAGTTGGTATTTATGGGATCGAGCCAACTGCACTAGGCAGCGATCGCATTGTCTTCGAGTTTAGCCCCAACCTCGGTGAAGTCTTGCAACCTCTTGCAGAAACTGCCTCAGGCGGAGAGATGAGCCGCTTTTTATTAGCGTTAAAAACCTGCTTTGTAAACCAGAAAACTCAAGAAATTGATCAACTCGAACTCAGTCACACCAAAGTCGGTACGATGGTATTTGATGAAATCGATGCAGGCGTGTCAGGACGAGTAGCTCAAGCGATCGCCACGCAACTTTGGCAATTGAGCCGCACTTCCCAAGTTCTTTGTGTCACCCATCAACCCCTAATTGCCGCGATCGCCGATCGCCATTTTCAGGTCAGCAAACAAGTAGTTAGCGATCGGACTCAAGTGCAAATTCGTTTATTAGAGATAGAAGAACGCAAACAGGAACTTGCCCAAATTGCATCAGGAAAAAATGTGGAAGAAGGTAAAAGCCAGAAAGTAAACGGCATAAACCCAGAAAATCTAAATATTGTCGGGTCTCAGGCGATCGCTTTTGCAGAGTCATTGCTAGAGCAAGCAGCAGAAATAAAAGCCAATATTTAAATCAATATTCAAATCAATATTTAAATCAAAACAGAGAGCTGTAAAGCTTTATGCATTTGCCTCAAGGATAGCGCGATCGCGTATCCGACAAGAATCACAAACACCGCAAGGAACCTCACCGCCCTGATAGCAAGACCATGTTAAATCTATTGGCACACCCAAACGCTGCGCTCGCCTGACAATATCTACTTTAGAATCCATCACTAGCGGCGCAACCAATTGTGGGGCATTTCCTTCTATCCCAACCTTAGAAGAGAGCATCGCTAACTTCTGGAATGCTGCTAAATAGTCTGGTCTGCAATCAGGATAGCCCGAATAATCAACCGCATTAATTCCTAAATAAATCGCCTCCGCACCTTTTGCCTCAGCCAGAGATAAAGCGATCGCAATAAATACTGTATTTCGCCCTGGCACATAAGTAATTGGGATTTCTCCTGATTGCAGACCTTCTATCGGCATGTCAATATTTTGATCAGTAAGTGCCGAACCACCCCACTGCGCTAAATTCACATCCACGATAAAATGTTCACGAATATGCAAGGCAGCGGCAACATCTCGCGCCGCTATTAACTCACGTTCATGACGCTGACCATACCGAAAAGATAACGCGATCGCTTCATATCCATCCGCGATCGCCTGAGCCGCCACTGTTGCCGAGTCAAGTCCACCTGACAATAAAATGATTGCTTTTTTTAAACTTTTATTTAAACTTTTATTTAAACTTTCATGAGAACTTTCATGAGAACTTTTAGCAGCTTCGATCACTTTACTTATCTCACTCCCAATAACTTATGAGTTTGCATACTAATCCGCCAGTCTGCATGACTTAACACATATTGCATCACCAAATCTCTACTGCTGGCAGTCTCCCACTCAGCCTGTAAATATTTCAACACATCAGGGGCAACTTTATCCGCATTCTGTTCCGCCCAAGTCAAATCTGTCTGATCATGTACGATCACCTTGAGTTCATTTACGTTTGGATAAATGCTTTGATGAGGATGTTTAAACGGCTTCGGAGAAAAAGTCACCCAATCAAAATCACCACTAAATGGATGGGAGCCTGATGTCTCTAGATGTACTCGCAACCCTTGCGATTTTAACTGTCGAGTCAACTCAGTTAAATCATGCATCAACGGCTCTCCACCTGTAATCACCACCATTGCAGGCGCAGCATTTTTAGCTTGGACAACTAAATCAGCGATCGCAACTTGAGGATGTTTTTTCACATTCCAAGAGATTTTAGTATCACACCACGGACAACCAACATCACAACCTGCTAAGCGCACAAAAAAAGCATTCACACCCATCCACGCGCCTTCTCCTTGCACAGAATGAAAAGTCTCCACAATTGGTAAATGATCTAAATAATTAACTTGATCCATTTTTCTCCTACATCAGCAAAACAATAACTCTTCTGACTGATCGCGATCGCTTCTACCCATCTGCTCAACCG
>JAYTWB010000156.1:0-1553 GCA_043743655.1 Cyanobacteriota bacterium
AAGATAATATAACATAGACAAGGCGGTTGAAACCGCCGTTCGCTTACATCTCAGCGCTTTAGCGCTGAGTTTTTCGCGTATCGTGTGCTTTTGTATAAATCTGTGTTAAGTGCATAGTTGATTAGATGTCCGCTTCGATGCAATATTTGTGCCGCGATCTGAGAAAATTAAGATTATATTTTTAATCTTATTTAATTTATTTTTAAGAAATACTTACAGATATGTTTGATATTCCAGAACTTACCGCGATCGCTCAAGCAAGTCCTCAAGAATTGACGGAAATCATTGCTGAGTTAGAAGAGTATCGCGAAAGAATCGTCAACGACACTCTAGCAATGGCTCAGCGAGCTAAAATCATGAAAAGCCAAGCTTTGGCTAATTTAGAACCAAACTTAGCCAAAATTGACGCGACACTTCAAACACTTCGTCAGCAACAAAGTAAAGTATGAACAGGTTCGCTCATCAATTTGTTATATAAATTCAACAATGGATAATCAAGTTTTAGAGATTCAAGAAGCAAACGATATTCTCATTCAACGAGTTAACGATCAAATCTCTTTTGGCACTTTTGATCATAGCGATCGCCAACTGATGATCAAACTGATAGAAGGACTAGGCGATCTGCGTGGGCTAGTCAGACTTAAGTTTGCCGAAGCTCTTGGTGAGATTGGAGAACCATCCACACCTTTTTTGATTGAAGCTCTGACTAACGATCAGAATGTTACCGTGCGTAGAGCCGCCGCTAAAACCATGACGATCATCGCCGATCCAAGTGCTGTCCCCACCTTGATCAATTCATTCTTAAATGATCCAGATACGGTCGTGAGAAGCTCATCGGCGGGCGCATTGGCAAGAACAGGAGAGGCTTCGGTCACAGCTTTGTTAGATATTTTAGGATCACCTAATCAACCTCAAGACACTAAAGGTCATGCGGCTTGGGCATTAGCATTTATTGGTTCGGAAGCGGCAGAATATCTCTATAAAGCTTTAAATTCTGATTCTCTAGATGTTCGATGTGCGGTAATTGGAGCGCTAGGTCATGTGGCACAAGAGCAGTCTGATGAGAAGTCTTGCAATATTCTCGTATCAGCCCTTACTGATCCTGAAGCAATTATTCGGACTGAGGCAGCCGCCGCATTAGGACAAGTCGATTATCCTGCGGCAATTCCACATCTAGTTTTGGCACTTCAAGATTCAGAGCTAGATGTCCGCAAAGCAGCAATTAACTCTCTCGGCAAGACGGGTGATCAGAGTGTCATAGGCTCATTGCAGCCGTTGCTAAATGATGAGCAAGAAGTGGTGAAAGTTTTAGCAAGATTAGCGATCGCGCAAATCAATCGATAATCTATCTCAATCAACAAACTCACAAAAATATTCTTGTGAGTTTGGATTTACAGGAGTCACTAAACTTTAGTTAGCCAGTGATGATAGTCAGGCAGTAGACCTTGAACAGACTTGCTATATAAGTCGCGAAGTTTTTTCGTGATTTCGCCAACATTTCCATCGCCGACAGGACGATGATCGAAGCTGGTGATTGGCGCAAGCTCTGTGGC
>JAYTWB010000157.1:0-2812 GCA_043743655.1 Cyanobacteriota bacterium
ACATTTAGAATCTAGGAGTCAACAGTAAATCAGAATTTAAAGTCACCGCTAAATCCGTATTTGGATTAACAGAAGTCAGCGTGACGCTATCACGTCCGATAAATAGACCCAGCAATGTGCCGATACCAGCACCACCAAGTATCTCTTCGGTAGCAAGAGCGCGATCGCCTGTTACGGCTGCGATCGCTGCCGCAGCCGCAGCACCAAGAGCGGCATTTTGGACAATCTTGCCAACACTTAGTCCTTTCTCAACTTTTTCAGTTTTTGTGACCACTTTAGAAGTGGCATTGATCGCTGTTCTCTGACCATTAGCAAATACAAGTTCACTCGCAAAGAACTGAGCGCCGCCCGATACAGTTCTCAATTCGCCAACTACTTGAGTTCCAGAAGGAATCAAAATCACCCCTTGAGAATTAGCAATATTTTGCGAAACAGTCAAACTCAAAGGCACTGGCTTTTCATCTGGTCCTAGCAAAATTTTGTCTTTGGCATACTGAACCGCGATCGTATTGCCTGCGGGAATCCTGACTTGATTTGAAACTGGAGGTGTAGTTGTCGTTTGTCCGACAATATAAGGCGAAGAAATCGCATTAGCCTGACCCGATCGCACTAATGCTTGATAGATAAATGCCGCCACTTCCGCTCTAGTCGCAGTTTGGTTAGGATTTAAAAACTGCACATTAGGATAATTGACGACCATGCGGTTTTCAGTCGCTGCCGCCACACTATTTTGGGCGTAGTTAGGAATACTTGACGCATCAGAATAGGCTTGCAAGATCGTCTCAGGCGCTTGACTAGGAGCATAATTTAGTCCATTAGCAAGAGAAACTAAAATCTGTACCCTCGGAATATTTTGGGTAGGTGAAAAAACATTGCCTGGATAGCCAGACATAAAACCTGTTGTATATGACTTCTGAATTGCATTTGCCGCCCAGTAGTTAGCATCCACATCCACAAAAGTGACGCTACCACGAGTTGCGGGCTTGTTTATCGCTTTGCTAAGCATCGCCGCAAATTGCGCTCTGGTTACAGGATCATTTGGACGAAACTCTCCTCCAGGGAATCCTTTGATGATGTCTCTTGCCGCTAACTCTTGGATAAAAGTTTGCGCCCAATAGTTGCTTGGCACATCGTTAAACGTAGTCTGAGCCGATACAGAAGCTATGTTGATGAAGGGAATCGCCGAACTACCCATAAAGCTAACTGCCACAAGTAGAGCCGCGCTAGAGAGTTTAGTTTGATTTGTCATTTGAGTTTTTCTCCTGATATACATTCATGTATATTTCATAAGATGACTCTCTGTCTAAATCAAATGTTCCTGCGAAATTTGGAGATTTACAGCGATCGCTACCGAAATTTACCGAAATCTACCAAAAGAAGGATAGAGAGTGCTTAGCGCCGCCGATCGCTATAGTATAGATAAGGCATTGCGCGAAGGTATTAGTATGGTTTTCAACTGGTTTCGGCGAAAGTTTGACGATGACAACGATGGCACAAATCAACCTCTAGAGCCACCCAAAACTAAAGAATCCCCAGAAGAACCCATACCAGAATCTAGCGCGACTGCACCCCCCGCATCTCAAGATTTACTAAACTGGGCAAAGGCTGCCTACGCTAATGTACAGCAACAGTCAGAGGTTGCTGAAGCTAAGGTTATTGAGCCTGAAAATCAAACTATCGCGCCAGAAATTGCTGAGCCTGTCGAGTTGCCGATCGCCACTGCGTCAACACTAGAAATCGAAATACCTCTATTAGCCGAACCCGCGATCGCTCAAGAAATTATTCCCGAAATTACTCCCGCACTAATTTCCGCAGAAATTTCCTTAGTAATTGCCGCAGAAGAACCCGTATCTGTGCCTTTTTGGATGCAGTCAGAAAGCGATCGCCTAGCGCGCATCGCGAATCTCGAAGCCACGGCGATTATTGAACCAGAGCCAGAAGTAAAACCCACATCTAGACGCAAAGCAACAATGGCGTTTGATGATGACTTCATCTGGTCAGCCGAAGTCCTCGCCGCCCAAGGTCGCCGCCCCGATCAAATCTCGGTCGAAGAAATCACATGGCTAAATCGCTTGCGTCAGGGCTTAGACAAAACTCGTTTGTCATTGGTCAATCAGCTAAAAGCGATCGTTGGTCAAGGTCCTCTCAGCGCCGACTCTGTTGATGATATTGAGGCGCTGCTATTGCAAGCCGATGTCGGGGTCAAAGCAACTGATCAGATCATTGCCAAGTTGCAAGATAAGCTGCGCAAAGAAGTTTTGCCACCCGAAGAAGCGATCGCCTATCTCAAACAAATCTTGCGAGAGATGCTCGATGTATCAACTGAGAAGAATGGCGAACCGATTCCAATGTTGATCCCAGAGAAAAACCAACTGAATATTTGGCTAATCACAGGTATAAATGGGGCAGGTAAAACCACCACAATCGGTAAACTTTCACATCTCAGCGTTAAATCTGGCTATAAAACTTTGATCGCTGCTGCCGATACTTTTCGTGCCGCCGCCGTTGAGCAAGTCAAAAGCTGGGGACAACGCTCCAATGTTGATGTAATTTCCAATCCTGCTCAGAATGCCGATCCAGCCGCAGTTGTATTTGATGCCATCTCTGCGGCTCAAGCCAGAGGCACAGAGCTATTGCTAGTCGATACCGCAGGTCGCTTGCAAAACAAAAAAAACCTGATGGAAGAACTCAGCAAAATTCGCCGCATCATTGACAAAAAATCCGCCGAAGCAAAAATCGAATCCCTCCTAGTTCTAGACTCAACTCTCGGACAAAATGGACTCAAACAAGCCGAAGTTTTTGCCCAGTCCGC
>JAYTWB010000158.1:0-3024 GCA_043743655.1 Cyanobacteriota bacterium
CTCAAACCGAGATCGGCTAGAGAAGTCGGTAAACCAACTTCTTGATAAAACTTTAGCAGTTGATGGCGTGACGAGGCAGCCAGTTGATTGCCTTGAAACTCTTCTAAACGAAGCTGAACAAGGATGCCATAAGCAACTTTTTCGCCATGTAAAATGCCGTGAGCTTGAGGCAAATGAGTAAGCGCATTGTGGACAGCATGAGCGGCGACTGTACGACAACTAGCACCACCGAGTCCGCCGATCGCTCCTGCAAGACAGACGGTGGCATCAACCACTTCCTGCCATGCCTGACTATGGGGATCAGCGATCGCCTCAGCAGACTTCTGAAATAGAATATCGCGTAAGATTCGCGCTGATTGGACGGCGGCGATTACCATAGTTTTTTCGCTGCTGCCACTGCTGACCGATGACTCGTACCACTTAGCGATCGCGTCCCCAATGCCTGAAACAAGTGTGCGTTTAGGCGCGGTAGCGATCACATCATAATCAACAATCATCATGTCAGGACAGCGATCGAGGGTCACGTCATAATCAAAAGCTCCCTCAGCATTATAAACATTGCTCAAAGCTGTCCAAGCTGCACAAGTAGCGCCTGTTGTGGGAACCGTGATGATTGGTAATTTGCTCTGATACGCGATCAATTTAGCTGTATCTAAAACTTTGCCCCCACCGATGCCAATAATCACATCAGGACTTTCTTGCTGCACAAGTTGACGCAACATCGCCAGATTTTGATCGGTGCAATCGGCGATCGCTTCAGCATAAATAATTTCTAGATCAGTATTGCTCAGATATATTTCTGTAACTTGATGAGCAGTCTTTCCCGCGATCGCTAGAGCTTTGTTGCCATAGCGCGATAAATACTTCGGGAGTTGCGATAAAATCCCATTTCCTCGTAATAGTTGAGCAGGGGCGATCGCCAAAATCGGTAATACTTCCACCACAGGTAATATCTCCACCACAGTTTTTACCATACAGTTTTCACCATTTTTTGCCATAAGGATGTCAGACATTCTTGTTACAGCCTGTTAAGGCTTTAAGTAGTACAGATAAATTTTTGCAAGCGGCGCTTTTAAAAATTCATCTGGGTTTTTAATAAGCGCAAAGCGCTGTAAGACACGATAAAGATACTATCTATTCTATCTCTTTCATTTTAAATCTGCCAATCTTAGTCTCTCCAATTCTTAGCTACTTCCTTCCCAGTGAAAGAATTAAGGTTGCGGCGTAAAGCGCCGCAACCTTAATTCTTGGTTTTCCTGATGTTAGTATTGCAATCGATGAGATATTGGGATAGAGAAATCAGAGATACTAACGTTTTTGTAACAGGTATTGGCATGACGACTGCGATCGCATCTGATCGTGAAAATACTTGGCAACAGCTTTTACAAGGAAAATCAGGAATTAGACTTGATCATAAATTACAAATTCCTGTGGCAAGCATTGCTGATTTTGAGTTCTCAAAACATTTGACGCGATCGCAACATCTTATCAAAAAAGTCGTTTTAGAAGCGATCGCTGATGCCGATTTAGAAGTTCCCTTATCTAACTGCGGTGTTGTAATTGGTTCTAGTCGTAGTAATCAAAGAGAATTAGAATTACTCCTAAATGATTTTGATAGAAGTAAAATTCAAGATTACTGGAGGAGTTGTCAACCCGCCAGTTTGTCAGCCCAAATAGCCAGTTTATTGCAAACTCAAGCGCCCGTACTTGCTCCGATGGCAGCCTGTGCAACCGCAAACTGGGCGATCGCCCAAGCCTGTGAACTGATTCGCTCTGGACAATGCGATATAGCGATCGCAGGGGCAGTCGATGCGGCGCTTACACCATTGACGATCGCTGGATTTGAGAAGATTGGCGTATTAGCAAAGACGAGTGTGCATCCTTTTAGTTATGAACGTGCAGGTTTTGCTCTAGGAGAGGGCGCAGCTGCTTTAGTGCTTGAGTCAGCCACGTCTATTAAGCATCGTCAGGGTGATAATAAGCCTTACGGTAAGATTCTCGGCTGGGGGATCACTAATGACGCTTATCATGCCACAAGTCCCAATCCTGATAACGAATGTGCCAAGATTGCGATTCAAGATTGCTTAAGGCGATCGCAAATAATTTCTGCCAATGTGGGTTATATCAATGCTCATGGCACAGCCACACCAATAAATGATGCTCGCGAAGCCGAATTAATTAGTCGATTTTTTCCTGATATTGCGATCAGTGCTACTAAGGGCGCAACGGGACATACTTTAGGCGCAACAGGAATGATCGAGGCAGCTTTTTGTCTGCTAGCTTTGCGCGATCGCATTCTGCCTCCTTGCGTGGGCATGGAAACTCCTGCTTTTGCTTTGGACTTACTTCCACAAGCTAGGCGATCGCCAAATCTAGAATATGCGCTTAATTTCAGTTTTGGCTTTGGTGGACAAAATGCGATCGTGGCTTTTGGTCAAGCTTAAGCTATTGCATTAACTGATTACGAGACCCAAAACTCATGTACGATTTTGTTCTGCATATTTTGCAGCGCCATCATTTTATTTTATCGCCTTAATTTTTCTGAGACCTCTGTGCCAAAAACGTTACAGCTAATGTGGGCTTTGTCTGGATTACTACTGACAATCGCCAGCACGTTCATTCAACCCGCCCTAATCTTGCCATCCCTTGCAGGAAACAATGTGGCGATCGAATCTATCAGTGTCACTATGCAAATCGGTGCAGTTTTGCTTACGGGCTGCCTCGGCGGACGCAATGCCGCACTTTTATCGCAAATCGCCTATATTATTTTAGGATTAAGCGGATTTAGCGTGTTTTATCAAGGCGGTGGACTTAGCTACCTCAAATATCCTGCCTTTGGCTATTTACTTGGTTTTTTGCTAGGGGGATGGTTATGTGGATTTCTGGCTTTTTTGAGACCACCAAGTCTAGAACGCATGGCAATCAGTTGTTTTGGTGGCTTATTAGCGATTCATCTGGTCGGCATAGTCTATTTGGTTGCCATCCAAATACCCAATTTTAAAGCGATTCAAGCTTCATTTTGGC
>JAYTWB010000159.1:0-3172 GCA_043743655.1 Cyanobacteriota bacterium
CCCGTAATTACCCCATCGCTCAAGCCAGTTTTTTGCTTATATTCTTTGATGCGATCAATATAAGGCTTACGATCTTTGAAACCCAGAGGATCACAAGAAGTCAAATCTGCATCCATCTCTTGCCATGTGCCAGCGTCAATCAGTTGGGCAATGCGTTCATAGGACTTGACTTGATTGTGATGACCACATTCGGGGCAAACCATCAAATTAATTTTTAAGTCTTTGACATAGGTCAAGGCGCTGCAACTAGAGCATTTGTGCCACAAACCATCAGGAATTTCACGTTCTTGAGAGTTTTGATTGAGATTAGGAGTCTTGCGGTAATATGCTTCACTCGCGCGGGAGCGGGTTTCAGCAAACCAATCAAACAGTGACATAGTGACTCACGGTTTATA
This sequence comes from Cyanobacteriota bacterium, assembly GCA_043743655.1. GTDB lineage: Bacteria > Cyanobacteriota > Cyanobacteriia > Pseudanabaenales > Pseudanabaenaceae > Pseudanabaena. Next base: position 396 of record JAYTWB010000159.1, read on the forward strand.
AAATAAGTATACAGTTGTGAATATATGAAAGCCGACAACTGTAACAAAGAATACATCTATAGACATGTAATCATATAATGCTTTGGACTTTCAGAGCCGAATAAAAAAGGGTGCGAAGCACCCTTTTTTATTGTTCTAGTACTTTTTTAGTTCTATTATTCTAAGCTATCGCTAGGTTTTTGTTTGACACGCTCGACTTGAGAGTATTTTTCGACTGTTTGCGTAACATCAAACAAAGACTGCTGTAATGGTTTGATCGCAATTTGGATGTCTTCGTAAGTTGCTTCTTCTGACTCAAACAAGTTTTTGAGCGCCTCCATGTTTTTAAGCGTGGGTTCGCGCAAACTTGTGGTGATCACTGATGGACCATTTTCACTGAGAATTTCTTCAACAGTGCGAATGAGATTAGATGCTTGGTTACGCATATTGGCAAGTTCGCGCCGTGCCGAATCTTCATCAGAATAAACTTCTGCTTCCATCCGCATTCTCTCGATTTCGCTAGGACTCAAACCGCCAGTATTCGTGATACTAATGCTCTGCTCGACTCCAGTGTCAATATCGCGCGCCGATACCTTGAGAATACCGTTAGCATCAATGTCAAAGGAAACCTCGATCTGAGGAATACCACGCGGTGCGGGACGGATGCCTTCTAGCTCAAATTTGCCGAGGCTCTTATTGTCTTTTGCCATCGCTCGTTCGCCTTGCAAGACATGGATTTCGACCGCGCCTTGATTATCAACCGCCGTTGAGAAAATTTGCGCCTTGCTAGTGGGAATCGTGGTATTGCGTTCTAAGTTTTTAGTAAATACACCGCCTTGTGTTTCCAGTCCGATCGACAGCGGGATCACGTCAAGTAATAATAAGTCTTTAACCTCGCCGCCTAAAATTCCCGCTTGCACTGCTGCGCCGATCGCTACTGCTTCATCAGGATTGACTGACTGATCTGGCTTTTTACCATCAAAAAATCTCGCGATCGCATCTTGCACTGAAGGAATCCGCGTGGAACCACCAACTAAAATAATCCGATTAATTTCTTTAGGTAATAATCCTGCATCTTTAAGCGCTTGAGCCGTCGGTTCGAGGGTCGCTTTAACCAGAGCCGCCGTAATCTCGTCAAATTTGGAACGCGTAAAATCTAGCTCGATTGTCTTCGGTCCTGTGGCATCAGCGGCAATAAATGGCAAGCTGATCAAAGTCGAAGGGGCGCTAGATAATTCGATTTTGGCTTTTTCGGCAGCTTCCTTGAGTCTCTGCAAAGCAGTTTTATCAGCAGTTAAGTCGATGCCTTCTTTTTGCTTAAAGTCGGCAACTAGCCAATCGACAATCACCGCATCAAAATCATCACCACCAAGATGATTATTTCCCGAAGTTGCCTTAACTTCAAAAATGCCATCGCCAAGCTGCAACACTGATACATCGAATGTACCGCCGCCGAGGTCAAATACTAAAACGATCTGATCTTGATCTTGCTTGTCTAGTCCATAGGCTAGCGCGGCGGCGGTTGGCTCATTGACAATCCGTAATACTTCCATGCCCGAAATTGCGCCAGCGTCTTTTGTTGCTTGCCGCTGCGTATCGGTGAAATAAGCGGGAACGGTAATTACCGCCTGAGTGACTTCTTCACCGAGATAGTTTTCAGCATCTTGCTTTAGCTTTTGCAAGATCATTGCTGAGATTTCTTGGGGTGTATAAGCGCGATCGCCGATCTGCACATCAACGGTCTGATCCTTACCTTTGACCGCAGTGTAGGGAACCCGACCGCGCTCTTGTTCGGTTTCGTCCCAGCTACGCCCGATAAAGCGTTTGATGCTATAAACCGTATTTACGGAGTTGGTCACAGATTGACGTTTGGCAACCTGCCCCACGATTCTTTCGCTGCTGTCTTTGACAAAGGCGACAATACTCGGCGTAGTCCGCCCCCCTTCTGCACTAGAAATGACAACGGGCTTACCGCCTTCTAAAACTGAAACACAGCTGTTTGTCGTACCCAAGTCGATCCCAATTACTTTCGACATAATCGCTAGTTCCGTTAAAAGCTTTCTAAAAGTTTAGCTTAATGAATTTCTAAATAATGTACTTTAAAAAGACTTTGTAAAAGTATTTTTTATAATCTTTGTGTAGCATTGAGTGAAGATGCGATCGCGATCGCATCTTCACTCAATGCATCTAGAAATCTTAATTAACTAGACTCGCCTGAACCCGTATTCGATGCATTTTCGTCACCATCCACTTTGCCTGAAGATACCTTGACCAGTGAATGACGCAACACGCGATCGTCACTGACCATATATCCAGGACGCAATTCTTCAATGATTAAACCTTCGTCATATTCAGGCGATGGCTCTTGCATGATCGCTTCATGAAAGTTGGGGTCAAATTCTTGACCAACGCATTCCATCCTGACTACACCTGTTTCTTTGAGGCATTTCAGCAATTGCTTGTAAACTGACTGATAACTTTTATGAATCGATGCTTCACCATCAGTTTTAGGAGATATTTGTAACTGCGCTCGCTCAAAATCATCAACTACTGGCAAGATTTTTTTGAGTATTTTGCCTGTAATCGCGCCTTCTTGCTCTTCTTTGTCACGTTCGGTACGTTTGCGAAAGTTTTCAAAATCGGCATATAGCCGTAAGTACTGCTGCTTGCGATCGTCTAACTGCTCTTTTAGGGTGGTTGACTCAGCGATGAGACCATTGATTTTTTCTAGCGTGGCGGCGGCAGCAACATTTGCCTTACTTTCTTCGGGTTTAGTTGTTGCAGTCGGCTGAGTGCTG
>JAYTWB010000160.1:0-5157 GCA_043743655.1 Cyanobacteriota bacterium
CCCTCACTCGAAAAAGCGATCGCTAAAGGATAATGCCGATCGCCCAAATCAACTTGAGTGCGATCGAGCAGTAGTAGATATGCAGGTTTACCCGACCCATCGAGATTAACTGCCGAGAGCTTCCATTGCCGCTGTACTAACACCCCAAAATCTTCGATATTCATGGAAACTTGACCGTTACGTTGCAACTCACTATACATAGTCCGAATCAGACGCTCGATTACTTTAGGTGAAAGAGTTTGCCAATCGACAGAAGTTCCCTTTGGCGGGTCGAAAGCACCGCCACTGGTCACCAGCGGCGGAATAATGCTTTGGCTCAGCAAGGGCGCGAGAACCGACTCTCCTGAGGCAAGTATCTTTAACCGTCCATCATCGCTAACCCAGAGAGATTGTGCGGTCAGAGTCGCTGCTTGTGATTTACCATCTGACCCATACAAGACAACGCCAAGACTGTTGTTAAGCGAAAGTCCTAACACTCTCCACAACAAAATCGAGGAGCGATCGCTTAGTTCGGTGAATGGCTCACTACGCCATTTATCACCATCTTTAATCAGATTGATGCTGACTTCATACCATGCTTGTCCTGATTCAAGTTTTGGTGGTGGCAAAAACCAGTCCGCACCTGCACTTCCTTTGCCAATATAGCTAACAGTTCCCAATAATTGCTGCGGTTTGAGAGAGAGCGGCGCAAGATCGAGGCGTTGCAATAATTGATTAAAATCCTTAGCATCAACTTTTTGCGATCGCAGCCAAAATTCAGCACGGCGTAAACCATTGCGATGCAGCACGACTAGACCACCCCACAGCTTGACATCGGTCGAATCCGTAAATGTCAGCATCGTCATCACTCTCTGCCAAATATGCGGATGATATCTAGCCAACATTTCCGCAATCTTATCGCCTTTATAAGCAGGATCATTGGCGATCGCCAAAGCCTCACCCCAGCGCCCATCGATAATATTAATTAAAGCCCTCTCTCCAAGATTAGAGTTTGGTTGCTGCGCCCGCATCGCCGTCATCTGGGCATGAAAAGCAATCATGTCATACTGCTCTTGCAAAAAAGGCAGTAGAGTTTTTCCTTGCGATCGCAATTCTTGCACCATTAGCTCAAATTTGCCAAGCGCGGGCGACCATAAACCCACACTCGCCATAACTAGCGCATCTTGATAAGCTTTGGGTTGATCCTTCGCTTCATTTAGGGTCACTTGCCGCAATTGAATTTTACGAACAGAATTAGCGATCGCTTCTTCTGGCTGAAAAATCAAGAATGTGGGTTCAAACTCTTGGGTTTGATTAACAACTAACTGCACAGAATTAGGATTACTAGCTAGAGCATTCCGCCATTTAGGTATCTCTCCAGCCGCACTTGTCCATGTATCTAGCTCAACTAGCTGTGATCGCTTATCTGTCGCAAAGTAATAGATTTGTCCATAAGCAATTCCATCGACTTTTCCGACAGTCGTAAACCAGACCCCATCATGCTGACTAGGTGGATTGTCTAATGGTGATAGCTTTTTGACAGAGAGGCGACTACGATTTGGTTGCAGCTTTTCAGGAATAGCGTAAGTGGCATACTTTAGTAATGGCGATCGCACAAAATACTCATCGATTCCCGCGATCGTCATCGTACTGATTAACAAAAACTTCTCTTCACTGCGATCGCGAATTGGCTGATAAATGCGGATTTCGCGAATATTCTGAGTTTCTGTTTCCAGAACTGTATAAATTATTTCCCCTGTCTTGAGACTATAATTTTCGCCTAGCTTGAGCTGACTCTTCCGTAACTCCGATTGAATTTGGGGAATACTTTTAGGGATATTCCATAGCGAGTTAGAGTAAAAAACAGGAGCATCAGAAGGAATAAGCCAACCAATTGCTAAGGGATTAACTAGATAAATTAGTCCTAACCCCATTAATCCGCTCACAAATGGAATGCTAAAAATTATAAATAAGTTCGACCATGTAAAGCGATCGCGCGGATCGGGTAGGGCTTGATCCCCCCGATCTTCGTTAACTAGATCACCGAAAGGCTTTGAGGACTCAGGCAAAGACTTCATGCGCGGACTCACAAATCTTAGACAGATTAGACGGATTAGATAGACTAGCATACCGCCTTCTAATCTCTAGGATGATCTCTGGGATGATTTACAAATATCGAAAAAAGGCTAGTATTGTAAGGTTACGTTTTTACAATACACATTCATGAACTGAAGTCTTATGTCTACTACATCTCAAGAGTCAAACGTTGCTCAAGATCGCATTATCTTTTTTGATACCACCCTGCGCGATGGTGAACAGTCACCTGGTGCAACCCTTAACGTGGAGCAAAAACTGTTAATCGCTCAGCAACTGGCTCGACTTGGTGTAGACATCATCGAAGCTGGGTTTGCGATCGCTTCCCCTGGAGATTTTGAAGCAGTCCAAAAAATCGCCGCGACCGTTGGCACTGAAAATGGTCCTGTCATTTGCAGCTTGGCAAGAGCGATCAAAGCTGACATCGAAGCTGCGGCTGAAGCCATTAAACCAGCCGCTCATGGTCGAATTCATACTTTTATTTCTACCTCTGATATCCATTTAAAATATCAACTTCGCAAGTCGCAGTCTGAAGTGTTAGAAATCGCTCAGGAAATGGTCGCCTATGCGAAAACTTTCTGCGATGACGTAGAATTTTCGCCAATGGATGCCACGCGCACTGATCCTGAATATTTGTGCCAAGTAGTCGAGGCGGCGATTAATGCGGGCGCGACCACAGTCAATATTCCCGATACGGTTGGCTTCATCATGCCCAGCGAGTTTGGTGATTTGATTAAATTGTTGAAGCAAAATGTCTCAAACATCGATCGAGCCGTAATCTCAGTACATGGTCACAATGATCTTGGTTTAGCGGTGGCAAATTTCCTTGAAGCAGCCAAAAGTGGCGCTCGTCAAATGGAATGCACAATCAATGGCATCGGTGAACGCGCGGGTAATGCGGCTCTCGAAGAGTTAGTAATGGCGTTACATGTTCGCCGCACCTATTTCAACGACTTGTTTGGTCGCCCCACCGAATCTACTGCACCACTTTGCAATATTGACACTAAGCAGATTTACAAAACTTCCCGACTTGTGTCCAATCTCACAGGAATGTTGGTACAGCCAAACAAAGCGATCGTTGGCGCAAATGCCTTTGCCCATGAGTCTGGTATCCATCAAGATGGCGTATTAAAAAATCGCCTCACTTACGAAATCATGGATGCTAAGTCGATTGGGTTGATCGATAACTTGATCGTACTTGGTAAACTTTCGGGTCGCAGTGCTTTAAGTTCTCGACTCAACGAGCTTGGTTTTGAACTCTCAGATCAAGAACTGAATGCTGCCTTTGTGAGATTCAAAGAAGTTGCCGATAAAAAGCGCGAGATTAGCGATCGCGACCTCGAAGCGATCGTCAATGACGAAATCCGTCATGCACCCGAAGCCTTCAAGCTTGAACAAGTCCAAGTAAGCTGTGGCGATCGCGCGATTCCCACAGCCACAGTCACGTTGATGATGCCTGACGGTCAAGAAATCACCGATGTCTCGGTTGGAACTGGTCCCGTTGATGCGATTTATAAAGCAATTAACTTGATTGTGAATGTACCGAATCAGTTGATCGAGTACTCAGTCCAGTCTGTCACCGCAGGCATCGATGCCCTCGGCGAAGTCACAATCCGCCTCAAGCATCCTGATGTGGGTACTCTCTCTGGTCACTCCGCTAATACTGATGTGATTGTTGCCTCTGCGAGAGCTTATATTAGTGCGCTCAACAAGCTCTACTTCGCGCTTCAATCACCCACCGCAAAGATCGGCGATCGCGAAAAGCTTAAAAAAGAAGTTACTCTATAGCGCTTGAGTCGGCATCGTAATAAATGTAAAAAGGGTTGCTCTGCAACCCTTTTTACATTTATTAAAACTCTTTTAAAGAAGATATGGGATTAATCCCTAATTCGCGTAACTTAGATGAGTACACAACAAACATGACATTTATTAGCAACGGTAGAAGATGCAAGATAAGAATGAGTCTCGGCAATCTGTTGTAGATCGAGAAAAAGAATCAGCAGGAACCTTGAAACTTGGTTTGAGATTTGGTAAGAACAGTGGGTTTCAGATCGAGTTAAGGCGACGGGTTGATGAATTTTTTGCAAACAGCGATCGCCAAGAGCGAGACTGTCCACAAATGTATGTAAAAACAGCAATTCTGTTGTCTAGTTTGTTAGGACTATATTTTGGATTAGTCTTCGTTGCTCAGGCATGGTGGCAAGTCGTTCCCTTATGTATTGCGCTCGGTATAGTTATGGCAGGGATTGGATTTAGTATTCAGCATGACGGCGCACATCGTGCTTATTCTAATTCTCTATGGATAAATAAACTCATGGCAATGAGTTTGGATTTAATCGGTGGAAGTTCTTATATTTGGCATTGGAAACATGATGTATTTCATCATACTCATGTAAATATTGCAGGCTATGATACCGATCTAGAGATAGGGGTTTTTGGTCGTCTAGCGCCTTCTCACCCACGACTTCCATTTCATCATTGGCAACATTATTACATTTGGATACTCTATGGGCTATTAGCAATCAAATGGCATTTTTATGATGATTTCTATAGTTTGATCACTGGCAAAATTGGCGATCGCAGTTATCCGCGTCCTAAAGGAAAAAACCTTGCCATATTTTTAATCGGCAAGCTGTTTTTCATGATATTTGCGTTCGTAATTCCCCTGCTCTTTCACTCTGTATGGTTGGTTGTAGCGAGTTATGGATTAGTTTCGGTAACTTTAGGAATATTGCTTAGTGTGGTCTTCCAACTAGCTCATGTGGTCGAAGAAGCAAGTTTTCCTGTTGATGAAGCTAATCTAATTGAAAATGATTGGGCGATCCATCAGATTGAAACAACGGTAAACTTTGCGCGAAATAATGCCCTCATAACATGGTTTCTTGGTGGACTAAATTTTCAAGTTGAGCATCATCTATTTCCAAATATCTGTCATGTTAACTATCCAGCAATATCAAGAGTAGTTGAGCAAACTTGCCAAGAGTTTGGCGTGAAATATAACCAACATGAGTCTTTATGGGCAGGATTTACATCACATTTCCGTTGGTTACGCCGTATGGGGAGTGAAGACGATTCTAGATACCG
>JAYTWB010000161.1:0-3371 GCA_043743655.1 Cyanobacteriota bacterium
GTCTCAGGATCACCCAGCCGACAGTTAAACTCGACAACTTTGGGTTCACCCTCAGGCGTGATCATTAGTCCAGCATAAAGACAACCGCGATAGTTGATACCTCTTGCCTTCAAAGCCGCGATCGCAGGTTCTAAGATTTGAGTTTGGACTTTTGCCATTAGTTCAGCAGTGGCGATCGGCGCTGGGGCATAAGCTCCCATCCCGCCTGTGTTAGGTCCTGTATCACCATCGCCAAGACGTTTATGATCTTGAGCAGGGCTTAATGATCGAATCACCTTGCCATCAGTGAGGGCAAGCACAGATACTTCTTGCCCTGTCATAAATTCTTCGATCACGACAGTTTCGCCCGCCGCACCAAATTGTCCTGCAAATATGCGATCAAGAGCTTCCAAAGCTTCCTCAAGGGTCATCGCCACGGTGACACCCTTACCACTAGCTAAGCCGTCCGCTTTGATCACAATTGGTACGCCCTGTTCCTGCACATAGGCGATCGCTGCTTCGAGTTTTTGAAATGTGGCACTAGCCGCCGTGGGAATCTTTGCTTCTTGCATAAGAGTCTTTGCCCAAGACTTGCTTGCCTCGATTTGTGCGCCCTCTTTAGTGGGACCAAAAATCGGCGATTCTGCTGCTTGAAAATAATCCACAATCCCGAGTGCTAGTGGCAATTCGGGACCAACAATGGTAAAACCAACGCCTTGCACTTGGGCAAATCGCAACATCCCCTCAAAATCATCAATGCTTAGGGAAACGTTTTGACAATTTGGCATGGTTGCCGTACCGCCATTTCCAGGTATGCAAAAGACACGATCAATATTTGGAGATTGTAGAAGTTTCCAAGCTATGGCGTGTTCTCTACCGCCACTGCCAACTACGAGGACTTTCAAATTACACCTTTAATACTCACGACTACATTCTTTGGACTAGATTTACAGCACTTCACGCTGTAAATCTAATCTCATACTTTTGATAAATGAGATTTTTCATGATTTATAAAAAATCTTATTTATCAGGAGCCTATTATACCTATAGGAATAGATCATCTAGATATTTCATCACCAAAGCTTACTTTTTTCACAAATTGAAATGCTCCCGCGATCGATCCCCATACCCGTTCGTCAGTTACTACGTCATAGCCCCGATCAAGGCTGCTATAGGTAGTTTCGGTGACTTCAAATTCAATGCTGAGATAGGTGTCTACGCCTTTGCGGTGGATACAACATTTTTTGCCCGGTTCGACTGCGCCTTTAAAAGTAAGGTCGTCAGCACGATCCACCCACTGAGTACAGCCTTCTAATTTATCAATCGCTTCAACCGTAAGCGTATTGAGTTTTTGGCGATCGCGACTAGCCCCAAAAAAGGTTTCTGCATTTTTGAGACGATAGTTAATCATTTCAATGCGATCGTGGCGATAAATCAAATGCAAGACTGCGGTGCGATAGGGATGATTTAGCTCAAAGTCATAGGCTTGTTCTAAAAATAACCACACGCCTTGATCGGAAATAGGATTTGGTAAAGCGCGAATACCAACTCGAATATGCGCGAAAAATGGAGGGTTATCGATCGCCTGTTCCCAATTACTATGGTCGCCTGCTAGCCATTGAGCAAGGATATAAACATCTTCAGGATTGGTCATAAAAAGTTGGCTAATTAAAGTTGGCTAATAACGAATGCGCGGATCAATCCAAGCATTGATGATGTCCACAAAAATACTGGCGATCGTGACAATGATTGCGAAAAAGACCACAATTCCCTGCACCACAGGATAATCACGCCCAATAATCGCCTCAAATAAGCGATTGGCAAGTCCAGGCCAAGAGAAAGTAACTTCTGTCAACACCGCACCACCCAACATCGAAGCTAGCGTCAGTCCGAGGATTGTGATCACAGGAATCAGGGCATTTTTGAGCGCATGATTAAACAAAATTGCGCTCGGTTTAATCCCTCTCGCCTTAGCTGATTCCACATAGTCTGCGAGCAAAGTTTGTCGCAAATTTACTCGCACAATTCTTTCAAAAATGCCACTAATCACAATCCCTAAACTCATCGCTGGCAAAATAAGATATTGCATACTCGTCCATAGACCGATCCAGTCACCTTTTAACAATGCATCAAGCGTATATATTCCAAACACTTGTGCAGGTGGATTAGCGCCCGCGGGAAATCTCGTCCCAATCGGCAACCATCCTAACTGTACCGAGAATATCAACTGCAAAAGCATTCCTACCCAAAAAAGAGGCAATGAATAAGTAATAATCCCAAATAATCGCCCTCCCACATCCCATTTTGTATTTGGATGCAAAGCGGCAACTATGCCCACGGTCAGTCCGACTACCAAAGCAATAATTAAGGCATAAATCGCTAACTCGGCAGTAGCTGGGAAAAAGTTTTTAATAATTTGCCATACTGTCTGTTCGCGAGTGCTAATCGATTTACCGAGGCTAAAGTGCGATAAATCCTTCATATATCCCAGATATTGCGAAAACAATGATCCTGTTAGTCCAACTTGCTCACGCAGGGCTATTTTCACCTCTTCAGGAGCGCGCGGTCCTAAAATCGCATCAATCGGATCGCCAGGGGTTGCTCGCATCAACAAAAATACAACCGAGGCGATCGCCCACAACATTACAGGCGCAAGCAGCAACCGCGCCGTGATGTAATAAACAAGTGCTTTGATGCGACTAGACATAGACTAAAGCTTCACTAATTTTTTGATTACCGCGTTTTGCGCTTCAGCTAAAAATTATAGGGCAGTCTATCAAGATTCTCTGCACTGGTTTCCCATTGCCAAGCCCTCACACCTAAGACATAGATTTATTAGTACAATCAGAGGTAGCGATCGCAACTTAATTGATTACATTGATTGCGCTGAAGCTCACATAATCCTTTAACACCATCCTTTTCCGTCCATGATGAATAGCAATGCATTGCCCGTAAAACAAGGTTTATACGATCCACAGTTTGAACATGATGCTTGTGGAGTCGGATTTATTGTCCATAAATCAGGAAAAAAGTCCCATGCGATCGTTGAGCAAGGGCTAACGATTTTGGAGAATTTGGAGCATCGCGGTGCGTGCGGTTGCGAGACAAATACGGGTGATGGCGCTGGAATTTTGATGCAAATTCCGCATAAGTTTTTGGTGAAAGTGGCTGCTGCTGAGAATATTACTTTGCCAGAAGTGAGTCAGTACGGCGTGGGCATGGTTTACGGCTCACCTGATCCTGAAGCTCGTAAGAATGGTAGAAAAACCTTCGAGAAATTGGTAGAAGCCGAAGGTTTGAAAGTATTGGGTTGGCGCGATGTACCGACAGATAATTCGTCATTGGGGGCAACAGCGCAATCGAGCGAGCCATTTATGCAGCAAGTGTTTATC
>JAYTWB010000162.1:0-2350 GCA_043743655.1 Cyanobacteriota bacterium
TTGCTTGAAAAACATAGTTTATTTGACTGATTTTTTATGGATAATGGCTGACATAATCAAAACTTACCAAGCAAAGGGCTTAAAATTATCATCATTGGCGATCGCCCCGAAATTTATACTTGACTAGCAACTGGCACTCTCAACTTAACCAATGACTTTTGCAACACACTTGGCTTAACACTCAACCAAACTTGATGGCGATCATCCTCAGTGTAACCAACCACGATCGCACCAACATCTGACCCAATCTCAGGATACATATCTGGCTTCATCGAGCCGCCATCCAAAAAATCAGTAATCTGGATCAACCCCTTCACATCCCCATCGCCAATATCAACAAACATACCAAAAGGCGCATGAAACTCCACTTTCCCATATATTAATTTTCCAAGCTGATACTTAGCCTTTACTTGATTCCAAAGTTGTCCATTCATAAGCTAATCTCGCTTTAACACTCTAGGGAACTGGTTTAAAACAGTAAATAAATCGTGAGGAACTGGTAACTCGATATACGAACCACCCTGATAAGTCCTTTCAAGTGGTTTAAAAAGGCGATCGTATATTTCTTGAGCGATCGTAACCTCTAAAATACCTTGTTTGTAACTCTGATTATACTGCTCAGCCAAGCTTCTAGAGTTAGCGCCAGCAAAATAACACTTGCCATCTTCATAGGGTGGATTGTACGGAAAATCCTCCACCTGAAAACCATTTTGCAACAGTTTCTCGCCTTTATTTGGCTGAGGTGCTTTGTAAATAGTGACTGTCACAATAATCTAAGGTAATGCTGCAATTGGAACTATTTGACGCAATGTATCGCCCAAATTTCTTTTTGCTTCCATCAACTCATAGGCATAATGCAACCGCAAAAAATAACCATCTGACAAACCAAAATAGCGACATAACCGCAAATCCACATCCGCAGTCATCGGAGCCTTGCCTTGAACAATTTGCTGAATACTCAAGTAAGGTAAACGCAAACTATCAGCCAGACTATCTACACTAATATCTAACTCCTCCAAAAACTCATGTTTTAATATTTCGCCAGCATGAGGATTACGCAGTAAAGTATCTTCCATTATTCTTACTCCTAATGATAATCAACAATCTCAACATCATAAGCATTCCCATTTTGCCAAACAAAGCACAATCGCCACTGCTTCGTAATGCGAATACTATACTGTCCAAGGCGATCGCCAGTCAGAGCCTCTAGTCGATTCGCAGGTGGTACTCGGAGATCTTCTAGATTAGCGGACACATCAAGTTGACGTAATTTGCGTAAAGCCCTGTCCTGCATATCCGATGCTAACTTACGCGATCGCAAGCCCTGCCAAATCTTCTCAGTTTCTTTACAAGCAAAGGAGACAATCATTATAAATTAAGTGTTTAGTTTGAGTCATTACACAATTCTGGGGAGTCAAGTCTACCAAGCAACAGGTTTAAAATCATCGTCATTGGAGATCGCCTGAAGTCGCGCTCAAGAATTGACAGTAACTTTCTCTAATCTTTCAGCAAGCCAAAACTTTATTATAGATTGACGGTCTACGTCTAACCTTACTGACTCTCTATCAAGCGCAGCAATCATCCACTGAGGCAAATTGATAGAAACAGACTGAGTTTCTAAAGCAGGACGTTTCATAGTAGATAGATCAAATAAATCTAGGACATCTTCACCATCATCAAACTTTTTATCCAACTCTTCAGCTTTCATATAACTTCACCTCATTGTTGCGCGATCGTCTTACAGAAATAATTCTAATTACCGAATCTCGATAAGTCACGATAGCTGACCAATGCTTAGCATCAATCCTACCAATAATCATAAATCGAGGTTCATCCGTTGACTTGGCACTAATTTCAACTCTGTAAGAGTCTTTCCATAATATTTTAGCTTTTTCAAAGTCAATACCATGCTTAGACTGGTTAATCTGACTTTTGGCTGGATCAAACTCAAATTGCACAACTTTACTTACCTACCAAACAACAGGTTTAAAATCATCATTATTGGCGATCGCCACACCCTCACCCGAAGGCTTAATTACAAATAATCCATTGCGATAGGCATAACGATCGATCCCCTCATTAATCTCAATTCCTGCTACAGCGCCATAGGCTTTATAGTTGCCGTAATGAGGAAAAGAATCTTTAAAGCGAACTAGTTTCTCCACGAACTCATCCACATCATCTTTTGATAAACGGGATTTACATTCCACTAACACCAGTTCTGTATCGTCTACAGCCAGAATATCAATCTCCATCGCAAATCCTTGTCGTTTAGTTCTAGCACGAGGATGTACTTCTTTGACATCAATCCCTTTTTCTTGAAATAGCCGCAATACCGCAGGTTCAACTA
>JAYTWB010000163.1:0-4472 GCA_043743655.1 Cyanobacteriota bacterium
GGCCGGCTGGCTAATTTCCCAGCACTGAGATGGAAAAAGCAAGCATCAGTATGTGTGGTCATGGCAGCAGGGGGCTATCCTGACAAAGTGGAGATCGGACAGTTTGTCACAGGAATTGGCAAAGCTGAAGACATGGGCGCGATGGTGTTTCAGTCGGGGACAAAACTCAAGAATAATGCTCTCGTTACTAATGGCGGACGAGTGCTGGGAGTCACCGCTTTGGGCGATAACATTGGCAATGCGATCGTGAATGTTTATAGCGCTCTTGATTTCATTACTTATGACGGTATGCATTACCGCAAAGATATTGCTAGCAAAGCAACTAACTAGCTCGCTGAGCAGTAAAACCACGCTTTGCGTGGTTTTACTGCTCAATCCGCCATGCTGAGATTTACGGTAATCGTCAGTTTTAATGAAGAATCCGTATTTGAATCATGACTCTGCTGTAAATTCTGCTGTAAACAATGACTAATTGCGCGATCGCCAATTGGCTCAGTTAAGACCCGTGATAGCAACTGCAAAAGCTTTGATGCGCCATTACTAATATCTTGACTAAATGACTCACTAAATGAGGAGTCAGGAACGCTCGGTGAAATCACATTGGCAACCATATTGGCAACTGGATGATTAACTTGAAGCGATCGATTAGCATAGCGGCGCAAAATAACTTGCAAGTTGTTTTTAGTCACGCGATCGCCAAAAGATTCTGATAGCAATTGCCATAACTTGTAACCAACATCACGAATGTAAGCTGCATCATAACCAGCCTTCTCCGCGATTTCTGAATAGGTCTTACCCTCCCATGTTTGACGAAAAATCGCCTCTTGAATAGTACTGAGACTTTTATTTTCCAAAACAGAATCTACAATATTGAGTGCGTCTTCAATAGTCATTACTTTCCTCACAATTCACCAGAGAGCAAAATGTTGTCTGAGGGTTTCAAGTTAGCACAGTTTATTTAAAGTTTATTTAAACTGGTTATGCAAGATAATTGTATAGATGTAAACCTCAAAAACATTTATTAGCAAGATTTTTAGAGATTATTTTAATTTTTTAATCTGCTTCAAACTTGTTTTAAACGATAAAAACTATGATGTTTTGCAACATCAATTAAGGCATTAACAAGCAAGTTCTTGGATCAGAAAAAGTCTGGTCTTTTTTTCTAGCATTTTCTGACATCTGAAGAAAGCGTCCAAGTACATATCTAGAAATCATCCCAAAAATAGAACTAAACTCGCATTCAGTATTATCATCTTGCAATAAAAAACTCATAAAAAAAGAGCGCAAAGCGCTCCTTTTTTTATGAGTTTTTTATTGATATTTCTTGAAAACTAAAGTAACGTTGTGACCGCCGAAACCAAAGGAATTAGAAGTCGCGACATTAATCGTCATCGGACGAGACTTGTTAGGTACATAGTCAAGATCACATTCAGGATCGGGATTTTCTAAGTTCATTGTCGGTGGCGCGATGTTATTTTGGATTGCCAAAACTGTCGCGACAGCCTCGATACCACCTGAACCACCGAGCAAGTGACCTGTCATTGACTTGGTCGAACTAACCGCAACTTTATAAGCATGATCTCCGAGAACTTGCTTGATAGCCTTAGTCTCAGTCGAGTCATTTGCGGCGGTACTCGTCCCGTGAGCGTTGATGTAGTCCACCATCTCAGGAGTAATATCACCATCTTTGAGAGCTAAAGACATTGCTCTCACCGCACCTTCGCCATTGGGAGATGGACTGGTCATATGATAAGCATCGCAAGTGCAGCCATAGCCGACGATCTCAGCATAAATTTTCGCTCCACGCGCTAGAGCATGATCGAGATTTTCGATGATTAGTATGCCTGCGCCCTCACCCATCACAAAGCCATCGCGATCGCGATCAAAGGGACGTGAAGCATGGGCGGGATCATCATTGCGGCGAGACATCGCTCTTGCTGAAGCAAATCCTGCAAAACCGAGAGGTGTAATTGCGGCTTCCGTTCCACCACAAATCATCGCTTGAGCAAAGCCACGCTGTACCAAACGAAATGCATCGCCGATCGCATTAGAACCAGCCGCACAAGCAGTTACCGTACAGGAGTTTGGTCCTTGTGCGCCCGTATGAATTGCTGTCAAACCTGCTGCCATATTACCGATCATCATCGGAATCATAAATGGGCTACAACGCGAGGGTCCCTTAGTACGAATAATTTCATGTTGATCTTCGAGTACTTGTAACCCGCCGATTCCAGTTCCCAATAAAACGCCAACTTGAGCCGCATTGATTGGGGTAATTTCTAGTTTAGAGTCACGCAATGCTTGGATACTAGCGCTGACACCAAATTGTGAGAAGCGATCCATGCGTCGCGCTTCTTTGGCGGGTACATAGGCAAGAGGATCAAATCCTTTAACTTCTCCGCCGACACGGCATTCATGATCAGTCGTATCGAAGCGAGTAATTTCTGTAATCCCGTTTCTACCATCGACTAGACCTTGCCAGTATTCTTCGACCGTGTTACCGATCGGGGTGATTGCACCTAGTCCAGTGACAACGACGCGAGAGAGGGGCTGAGGGTTTTGCATTTCGTAATGAGTTGGGTAGAGTTTACGAAATATAAGGGTCGAAAAAAGCGACCCTTATATTTCACTAGATTTTCACTAGATAGATTTGACTAGGCAGCTTGCTTGCTTTCGATGTAATCAACAGCATTCTGAACGGTAGCAATCTTTTCTGCGTCTTCGTCAGGAATTTCTACGCCAAATTTTTCTTCTAGCGCCATAACCAGTTCAACGGTATCGAGAGAGTCAGCGCCGAGGTCATTTGCGAAGCTAGCTTCAGGTTTAACTTCGGCTTTATCAACGCCTAATTGGGATGCAACGATGTCTTGAACTTGCTCAAAAATACTCATTTACTTAATTCTCTGGATTACAATCGAAAAACTTTTTAGCGTTTTTAATTTTATCGGATAAAGGTAGTCACATATACATGATCGCCAAGAACCTACAAAAATATTAGGTATTGAAATTAGCCATTAAAGTTACGAATAAGAAATAATCCTGCAACTGAGTTGCCGATCTCATCGAGGGCAGGGCTGTAACAAGCGATCGCCTGATCATCCGCCATAATCGATAGCAAAGCGCCGCTGACGCTGGACTTGGAGGGCAAGCCAATATCTTTCGCAAATTCTGCTGAAGCTGCATACATGCCACATTGGGTCATGATTTCTAGCACGATCGCAATATGTGGCGATCGCGCAGTATCTACCAGCAAAGTTCCAATTTTTGCGAGGTCTTGAACATTACCGCGCAAACAACAAATTTCTTCATACACCGCCAGAGCTTGACTAGGATTTAAGATTATTCCTAAAGATTTCAGCTGCTCAGCGATCGCCAAGTTGCGGCGATTAGCAACCGATCGCACTGAAGCCAACATTTCTAGATCGAGGCTAAGATTTGCCCTCGATCGCTGATTTAGCCAATTTTGCAAAGTTTCACAAGACTCTAGTAATGAAGAGAGGGCGATCGCACCACTATTGATCATCGGATTTTTAGGTTTAGTTTCAGGAATTGCGTTAAAAATCTGCGATGTCGGTTGGCGATCAACTAGCTGAAAAACTACTTCTTTACCAAGATTTTCTAGTAAATAAAGTAACAAAAATGGCTTGATCACGCTCATTAACGGGAACGTTAGATTAATATCACCTGCTGATATTTGATCGCCATTTATATTTTGGATGGCAATCGCGATCGCCTGTGGATCAGCTTGAGCCAGCAAAGGAATATAGCTTGGTAATTTTCCCTTGTTCGCTTCTTGACGCGCTAATTCTAAGCATTGTTGCAAATTACTCTGGAGCATAAATCTTAGCTTTGCCTAGCCAGATTGCGCTGTACCATCACATCTAAATCGGTGTCACTCACACAGCGCCGTTCCGAACAATAAGTCATCAGATACACCCCATTATTCATGCGTACCGTACTCGCCCGTACCCGAAAATCATCACTAATAAACCAACAACGCTCTTGTCCCTGATTGTTGTCATATTCAGTGTCAATCGTCAAAATCCCATCATCGCCAAACCCATAGCGGCTGACCACAGGGATTTTTTCGACATAGCCTTGATTTCGCAATAACTTACCCGATCGCCCTGTCGCGTCATCTGGCACATCTACTAATACAGCCGCCTGTTCTGGGTTCGGTTCTTGACCACCTTCCTCATGGGCTTGCCACATAAAACTTGCACCACCTGAAGCGATCGCTAGATCAATTCCCTGCGCTGCACAGATTTTTTGGAGGTTTTGATCGTCCTTTGTAACTACATTGACATGAATTTTTGATTCCCCCGATTCATCAGCGACACTATCAAAATGATGCACTGTGCGGTGAATAAACCAAATACCTTCACTCTTTTTAAAAAAGTCCATCATTGTCATCGGCGGTACAAGCACTGGGAAGACTCCTTAACTTTTATTGAAAAATTTAGCGCAAATAG
>JAYTWB010000164.1:0-8499 GCA_043743655.1 Cyanobacteriota bacterium
ATAAATAAATCGCTGACGGATTGACGACCTAAGTACATTCCTGCGTTCTTTTCAATTTTTTGTAAAAGTTCAAATAATCCAATCATTCTATACCTCTCAGAAATCTATTATAAAGATATCAATTCATCGATTACAAAAGCACCACTCAGACAGCTAAAGTCCTTTATCCATTCCTCGCGCCGTAAGCCCTCTGCGGATAGATTGTCAAATACCTTTCCCACGACTTCTACTCCATAATGAGTTCCATTTTCTGTGATTGATTCATCTAGTCCATAGCGATCGCTGATTATAAATGTTTCACTGCGGCGTTTTGTGCGTAATCTGAGAATTTTGGCTTCGATGCCGCGCTTGTTTAGATAACGCATGATGGCTAGGGCGCATTTGTCACATTCTAGTAATGGATAGTTAATCGTTATTCTACCGATTGCTTGCCAGATTTCCTCCTGTAGTTGCATGTCTTAAGGTAAACTTCTGTTGATTATATTTTAGTTTAATAAGTTATAAACAGCGATCGCGAACTACTTGAGGATGCTAATTATGATCAGCGATCGCTCCTTGAGACGATTTTGGTATTCCTCCTTGATAGTTATTTTACAATCAGATTCTGAAGATATTGGTATGAAATAATTTTTATATCTTGAAAAGGATTCAATATCAACAAATCTGCATCACCTGTGACTAAGTAATTTGCATGACCTGATACAGCTAAATCCAAGAGGAAATTATCTTTTGCATCACGACAATCTTCAAAATGGTGAGTAATTTCGATCAATTCAACTTTTTCATAGAGAAGTGTCACTAAATCTTCAATGGCGGTTTCTGAAAAGTATTTTTTAAATTTTGGACGTTTCAAAACTTTAATTAACTCATCAAATAGATCATCGCTAAATAGAACGATTACTTGATCGCTAATAATGGCTTCGCGCAGACCCGTAAGTGATTTGCCAATGAGAAAGCTAATCCAAATATTCGTGTCGATAACAACGCGGAGTTGATTACCGTGCAAGATAATTTTCTTGCCTTACGGCTTCAACTTCTTGAGTAATATTTTCTAAACTTAGCTCATTAGTTTGTACTGAACTTAAAAATTTATTGAATCTCACTGAAAATGTGTCTTTTTCTAGCAACTGCAATAATTCCAGTTTTTCTTGTAGATTGCATTGCGAGATTACTGTTTTAAGTTGAGGAAAGTCTATGGAGATGGATACGTTCATTTTTGTCGTCCTACAAAAAATCATTAACATTTGGATACTGCTAACATTGTATAGCGATCGCATTGATACTAAACAATCAGCGATCGCGAATTGCTTGAGGATGCTGATTATGAGGGGCGATCGCAAACTAATACGGCTATTACACCGCAGATTATCGGGAATTTGTGATTATTAAGATTTAGTCATCTTGAAACCCTATATTTTTTGGTTTATAACCTGTTCAATCTCTTGGCAAATTTCTTCTAGAAATGGTGCAGTTGACGAAACAATGTTGTTCTCTTGTTGTTTATGTTTATGATGCGGAAAGGTTGATATATTTAGCTTTTGATGATGCGGTGCATTGTCGTAACGGAAGATTAGCTGATCATTTTGATCCATGTATTGATAGGAATATTTACCTCGATCAATTGATAATTCTACATCCACGAACTCTCGAATGTGCAAGATAGTTCCATCTTGAAAATATACAATACCTCGAATAAATCCAACATAATCGGCTCTTGCGTCTGTTTCAATTTCAAAACTCTTCGCGATCGCTAAACCTTCTAAAAAGCTTCTAGTTCTAGCGAAATATTCTTCAATCAACAAATTCAATCTCCCTGACAATTGAGATTTTTTGTTGCAACTTCTCTAACGTCCATGCTTCCCCTATCCACTCGTCAAAGTCAAAGCTATGCTGTAGCTGATCGCTGTTAAAAAGATCAATAAATGTTGCAGTTGAGCATTGATATTTTGATTCAAAGTGTTTGAGACGTGTTTGGGTCTTTTGCAGTCCTAATTCGAGACTATGCAACCTTTTAGCAAAGTCGCTTTGAATCATCTCTTTGATCGATATTGGATGATTTGATCGCAGTTTGATGATGTTGATAATTTGGGTGTTCGTAGGCTGTGCTGTCATTTCCATTTTTTCCTTTAATCAATAAATCTTCTTTTTATATCGATTGTTAGTCATTTTTCTCCAAACAAGCTATTTGCTTTTATTCTAGCTTCTTAATCAATAGACAAAGATGGATTAGTCTCTGTAACTTCTGATATTTTGTTATTCAAACTAACCTCTGATGAAGTTGGAGCAATAATTCTTAAATTAATATCGATAGCTATTTGATTTTTCTCAAGCACTACATTCGCCCTTTTAACTAAGATTTTTACGGAGAAGTGATCATCTGACTGTACTTCAATAGGTATTTGTTTCCTATAACCAGCACCTTCAAGCCATTCAGTGATACTTCTCCAATTATCAATTTTTCCGTTAGACTTCCCAACTAAATTTTTGACATACTGATACAGAGTGCTACATAAATCTACTTCCACTCCCTTAACACTCTTACTCAGCTTCTCGGCAATTTCTGAAGGACTATGCCCCGCTAACAATCCTCTCAAGTGCAATTTTTCTACGGGAGTTAGTCGCCTTCCCTTAGCTGACGAAAGATCGGTATATAGAGTTTCTAAGTCCCACTCCGTAAAAACTTGCGGAAACTGTTCATCAGTAAATGTCATAGATATTGCCTGAGTAAATCACTAGCCAAATCCTAACATAACTATTAGTTGAAGTTAAGTAAAAGTTAACTAAAGTTAGTCTAATATAAAAGTGTTCTTTCACACAAATGGAAAAGAAATGAGCAAAAAAGATGACGGACGTAAAATAGCTGAGATTTCTACTAAAATTCTCGCGCCAACAATTACTGCTGGAGTCGGGGTTGCTGTAGCTGGAGTGGGGGCAACTATTGCAAGCGTTCCTCTTTTGCCTATCGTTGCAGGTGTCGGTTTAGCTGTTGGGCTATGGTCAATGTTTACATCAGACGATAAATAGTGGAGACAAAGAAAAGGACAGAAAAAAATTTGTCCTTCTTTTCTTGGCAAGCAACTTTCTCCATTGCTTATAAAACTACTATGGGGGATATAAAGATGAAACATCTTATTTCAGCGTTTACTATTGCTTCTTTTGGCGTATTGTCAGCTTTGCCATTACAGTCTGAGCCTAACAACTTACCACTTTGTTACATGATTACATCGTCAGGAAGATTGATTAACTTGGATAGTTTATGTATCAAAGGGGCTATTGATAACTACTATCGGCAATTAGCAGATGATGCTGGTTTCACATTTGAAAATGGACAATTTGCATATCTAAAAATTGGCATGAGATATTCTGAGGTTGTTGCTATTTTAGGAAAAGAAGGCAAAGAGTTGAGTGTTGTTGAAAGTGGTGATAATATTCGAGCTACATACTCTTGGAAACATCGTAGTGGTTCTGAAATTAGAGCAATTTTTGAAGGTGGTTCAAAACCAGAGAATCGACAATTAGTAGCAAAAAAGCTACTGTAAAAATATTCTATTACAAGTCCTTAGGTAGAATCACTTCAAGCATCGGTGTTAATAATTTGGCGATCGCCTTGAAATTAAATTTGGGGCGATCGTTTTTTTCATGGATCTCATTTATTGACGCAATCTCTCCATGGCGATCAATCATTACAAAGATTAACAGTCTGTACTAATTCCAATTCCATTGATTGAGAATCACAAACTGATTTTCCAATTCATAACCTGCCATTTCAAGATTAGCGATCGCCTTGACAATCCCTTGATAGCTCATATTCTTAGCTATATCTGGACTCTGATATACAGCTAATATCCCTGCATGATTAGGATTCAACCCATGCAATTCTAGAAAATCATCACAATTACGAGTCAGCAATGTTCGTCTTTTTTCTCTGGCAT
Source organism: Cyanobacteriota bacterium (assembly GCA_043743655.1). GTDB lineage: Bacteria > Cyanobacteriota > Cyanobacteriia > Pseudanabaenales > Pseudanabaenaceae > Pseudanabaena. The sequence continues at coordinate 3,933 of JAYTWB010000164.1, forward strand.
CATCCAACACAACTGAGTCTGGAAAACCTCCTAAACTCAATTCGTTAACAGTGACAACATCATGACCTGAAACCCGCAAAAGATTAACCAAATATTTTGCTTGCGAATCTTCATCAAGCAGCAGTTTTAGGCTCAAAGGAGACTCCTCTAGTTACTAAACGGCAATACTCCTCATCTGCCTCTATCTTCAAGAGATATTGATCACTTTCACAGTAGCGAATCACCTCATCAATAACCGCTAGTGGCAATTCCCAATTATCAGCAGCGTCTTGATGAGACATCGCATTAGTCAACATATCCTGCCAAACAGTCATCGCCAAAAGCTTACGCCCTTTGATGTATAGCTGTCGTCGCCAAGAATGCTCACGCTGTACCAAATATTGCCAATCCGTAGTTTCACTAGAGTTTTGTAAAGATTGTACCAACGCACCAATCAATTCAAGGCGATCACCTGGCGATAATTTATAAGACTGTTCTTTGAGTTCTTGTAACAACACAGACGATACCTTAATCTACATTAAAAATATTCTATTACAAGTGCTTAGGTAGAATCACTGTTTTAGATTGCTATGGATTGTAAGGATAGTTATAATCGCTGCGTTTACGCCATTCAATTTCATTATTCACAGCTCTAATCAAACATTCTTCAACCACAAATGGAGCATTGCGCCAAGTAACATCATCACGCTGCAAAATCCAACTGACTTGCGCGATCGCTTCTTCTACCTCGGCTTCAAAACGGGCTAATGGCAATGGGGATTGGGCTAATTTCGGAGCCTCTACACAAACAGCAATCGCCTCTTTTAACACCGCCACAACCTCTCTGCCATAGACTTCTAGCGCTCGTTGTCTCAACGCTTTAAAACCATTGCCCGAAGTCGCGTACATCGTGGGCAACCGATTTAATACATAGGCAGTAGTTTCACCTAGGTCAATAGTCTCGGCGATCGCAGGATGTAACTTTTGGATTTGATGATACGCCAGTGACAGTACTAATTTTTCTAGGACATTACTAAACTGGTAGTTGGCTTCCACCATATAAGTCTGAAAGTCCTTGGCTTTCTGGTCATCTTTATCCAAACCAGATACAGAAATCTTTACTTGTCTGCCTTTCCAAGAAATTTCAGGTGGCTTGCGGTCAAAGGCAGTCTCGTCTTTTCCTAAGAGCGATTCTTTCCTTCCTGTATGGATATATGTATTACTCACCGCACTTTTGAGCTTGATTGTGATTAATGCGTTTTCTAAAGCCGTGGGAATATCTTGCCAAGTAGCATTTTCTGCACCCAAGAGTTGTTGCAATGACATCAGCGATCGCGCATGACTGGCGACTTCTTGCGATGGCAATGGACTAGAGTCTCGTAATGCGTCAGGTTTGACACTGACAAGCGCGCGGCGGACTGTGGACTCGATTTGCGATCGCATTTCAGTTGCAGCTTTTTGGCGCTGTCTAATCCATCCTGATTTTGAAGTTGCATACATCGGCGGGAGACGATTTAAAGCATATGCAGCAACTTCACTTAAATTGATCTGATTAGAGCGATATTGTGGCAAGTGCGAAATTTGTACGTCAATTTCCGCGATTATCAGTTCTTCGATTGCATTTTTGCAGCTTTGCATATCGAGCCGTTCCAAAACTAATATGAAATTTAATAAATTTTATATTTATATCTAATCTCAGAAATTTTAGATTTTGTCATCTTAGATTTCAAAGTATTCAGCCATTATATAGCGATCGCCTTACAGTCGAGTAATATGTAATGTATAGTCCAAAATCGTATTAAATATCACGTTTGGCGCAATTCCCTGTTTTAACTGCATTCGGTAGCTATGTTTAACCTAAAAAACCTGATTGGCGATCCTAATAAGCGCAAGCTCGACAAAATCCGTCCCAACGTGGCTCTCATTAACTCCCTAGCCCCCGATTTGGCGGCGCTTAGCGATCGCGAATTGCAAGCAAAAACAGCAGAATTTAAACAGCGGCTAGAACAAGGCGAGCCACTTGATGAATTACTGCCCGAATCTTTTGCGGTTGTGCGTGAAGCCGCTACTCGCGTTTTAGGTCTGCGTCACTATGATGTGCAGATGCTGGGTGGCATGATCTTACATCGCGGCGAAATTGCCGAAATGAAGACAGGAGAAGGAAAAACTCTAGTGGCAACATTACCTAGCTATCTCAACGCTCTCTCAGGTAAAGGCGTTCATGTAGTTACGGTCAATGATTATCTCGCTCGGCGTGATGCAGAATGGATGGGACAAGTACATCGTTTTTTGGGAATGTCGGTGGGACTGATCCAAAACTCGATGGAGCCATTTGAGCGCCGTAAAAACTATGGCTGTGACATCACCTATGCCACCAATAGTGAGCTTGGTTTTGACTACTTGCGCGATAACATGGCGACCAGCATTGAAGAAGTGGTGCAGCGTCCGTTTAACTTTTGTGTGATTGATGAAGTTGACTCGATCTTGATTGACGAAGCGCGCACACCGTTAATTATTTCAGGCATGGTCGAGCGTCCCACCGAAAAATATATCGGCGCGGTGACGATCGCTGCCCAAATGCAACCAGAAACCCACTATGAAGTGGACGAAAAACAGCGCAACGTGGTCATGACCGATGAAGGTTTTGAACTTGCCGAAAATCTGCTTGGTGTCACCGATTTATTTGATCAAGCTGATCCTTGGGCGCATTATGTGTTTAATGCACTTAAGGCAAAAGAATTATTCTTGCGCGATGTAAATTACATCGTGCGTGAAGGTGAAGTGACAATTGTCGATGAGTTTACAGGGCGGGTGATGCCAGGGCGGCGCTGGAGTGATGGTTTGCATCAGGCGATCGAGGCAAAAGAAGGAACAGCGATCGAAAATGAGACCCAGACTCTTGCCACGATTACTTATCAAAATTTCTTCCTGCTCTATCCTAAACTCGGTGGCATGACAGGTACGGCAAAAACTGAAGAAGCAGAACTAGGCAAAATCTACAACCTCGAAGTTACGACCATGCCCACCAATCAAAAGAGTGGACGCGGTGACTGGTCAGATGTTGTTTACAAAACTGAAGCCGCAAAATGGCGAGCCGTTGCCGAAGAATGTCGCCAGATGCATGAGTCAGGTCGTCCTGTGCTAATCGGCACGACCAGTGTCGAAAAATCTGAAGTCTTAGCGCGATTGCTGCGTGACAAAGACATTCCCCACAATCTATTGAATGCGAAGCCAGAGAACGTGGAGCGGGAAGCAGAAATCGTGGCTCAAGCGGGACGTAAAGGCTCAATCACGATTGCCACCAACATGGCAGGTCGTGGTACAGACATCATCCTCGGTGGGAATGCCGACTATATGGCGCGTCTGAAGGTGCGGGAAAACTTTATGCCGCAGATCGTGCGTCCTGAAGATGACGGCGACTTCACCAATGAAGGTCAACGCATGTTTGGCGATCGCCTTCAAAAAGGACAAGGCTTTGGCGAGATATCCGAAGGCAAAAAGATCAAGACTTGGAACGTATCTGACAGTTTATATCCTTGCGAACTTTCTAAAGATGCCCAAACTTTATTAAAGGAAGCGGTTGACTTTGCAGTTAGCAGTCTCGGTCGGATGAGCCAGTCAGAACTGGAAGCCGAAGAAATGATCGCCGTGGCTTCTGAAAAAGCCCCCACTGAGGATCAAGTAATCCAAAAATTGCGGGACGCTTTTGTGACAATTAAGCGCGAATATGAAGCCGTGACTGATGCCGAACACGAGCAAGTGACTACACTAGGCGGACTCCATGTAATCGGCACAGAACGTCATGAGTCACGCCGTGTTGACAACCAGTTGCGGGGTCGTTGCGGTCGTCAGGGCGACCCTGGTTCCACACGATTTTTCTTGAGTCTCGAAGATAACCTGATGCGGATTTTTGCAGGCGATCGCGTGGCTGGACTGATGAATGCTTTCCGCGTGGAAGAAGACATGCCGATTAGCTCAGGAATGCTAACTAGCGCCTTGGAGAACGCTCAGAAAAAAGTCGAGACCTACTATTACGATATCCGTAAACAAGTCTTTGAATATGATGAGGTGATGAACAATCAGCGCCGTGCAATTTATGCTGAGCGCCGCCGTGTGCTAGAAGGTGAAAACTTACGCGATCGCGTGATCGAGTATGCCGAACGCACAATGGATGACATCGTTAATGCCTATGTCAATCCCGAACTTCCACCCGAAGAATGGAACCTCCCCGCAATGGTAAAAAAGGTTAAGGAATTTGTAAATCTATTACAAGACCTTGAACCAGAGCAGCTTGATGATATGTTCTTGCCAGAAATGCAAGCATTTTTGCGTGAAGAAGTCCGCCGCGCTTACGAAATCAAAGAAGCACAAGTGGAAGTCTTGCAAGCTGGTTTGATGCGCCAAGCTGAGCGCTTCTTTATTTTGCAGCGCATCGACTCCCTCTGGCGCGATCATTTACAAGGGATGGAAGCTTTGCGTGAGTCAGTGGGGCTACGTGGCTATGGACAAAAAGACCCATTGATTGAATATAAGAGTGAAGGTTACGAAATCTTTTTAGATATGATGACCCAAATCCGCCGTGATGTTG
>JAYTWB010000165.1:0-5998 GCA_043743655.1 Cyanobacteriota bacterium
AACTAGCGATCGCCTCAACCAGATTATTCGTGATCACGAGTCAAAAGGTGTATTTATCGCTAATCCACACACCTATATTTTGGAAGATGGGGGCATGAAAATGATCGATTACGATCAGCTAAACTTCAAGCGCATGGTCGATCCCCACGGTTTGATGAATCCTGACAAAATGAGAGCTTGGCAAAGCGAGTTAAACTATACATAACTTTACAATACGTCTAACTTGGCTGTACCTATGACTGCAAATAGTTTGCTTAAAGATATCCAGATCAGAGATATCCAGCTCAAAGACATCAAAACTTTACCTGCGGGTGGACTAGATGGCGATCGCTTTGATTGGCAAGAAGTCTGGTATCCCATCTTTTATGTAGAAGATTTAGACAAAACTAAACCTGCAAAATTTACATTGCTAGAGCGCGATCTCGTAATTTGGTGGGATCGTAATACCAATGCGTGGAAAGCTTTTGACGATCGCTGTCCCCATCGCCTTGTACCTCTATCAGAAGGAAGGATTGCGGAAGATGGCTTATTAGAATGCCCCTATCACGGTTGGGCTTTTAAAGGTGATGGCAGTTGCGATCGCATTCCCCAACAGCCCGAAGGTGGCACAGCTCACACTTCTAAACGTGCTTGTGTAAAATCATTAGCCACTGCCGAACGACAAGGATTATTATTTGTTTACGCAGGCAACCCAGACAATGCTACTCAAGTCGAAATCCCGATCATCGAACCACTCGAAACCTCGACTGAGAAATGGACTCTCTTCGGCACATTCCGTGACCTACCCTACGATTCGCTTACCCTTTTAGAAAATGTCCTCGATGCCAGCCATCTTCCATTTACGCATCACGAATCTGTTGGCAATCGCCTTAATGCAGCTCCAATGGTGCTAGAACTTCTCGAAAGTGATAAGCAGGGATTTAAAGGTACATGGGCTGAAGGACCTAGACGAGGTAAGTTAGGGAGACAAGATACAACTTTTATTGCACCCGCCCTGATGTGGCATGATCTCACTTCCAAGAGCTTTGGCAGAACGATCACAGCTGTATATGCCACACCCACTCGCAAAGGTGAGTGTCGATTATTTGCTAGATTTCCTTTCCAATTTAATTCCGCAATCCCCAGATTTTTTATCAGCATTACACCACGTTGGTATTCGCATATTGGTCAAAATGGAATTCTAGAAGACGATCAGATTTTCTTGCATTATCAAGAGCGTTATCTGCAACAAGCGCTATCTCAAATCGAAGGCAATAATAATCATGCGAAAGCTTTCTATCTCGCCACTCAAGCTGATACTTATGTCTCAGAACTCCATAAATGGGTAAATCGCTATCAAGCTGATCCTTTTGTAGGAAGACAACTAGCCCCACCTTTAGTCAAAGAAGTTCTCTTAGATCGTTATCATTCGCATACTTCTAAATGTGCGAGTTGCCGTCAAGCCTTGCAAAATATTCGCCGCATCAAGACGGCAAGTATGGCGATCGCTATAGTTACATGGACAGCGAGTCCCTTGATTAGCTTTTTCTTTGCCCCAGCCAATCTCCTGATGATTTTGCTAGGTTCTATACCTGTGGCGATCGCTATAGGTATCTGGCTAATCTGCCATAACCTAGAGCAAAAATTGATCTACGGTCAAGAAACTCCGTTACGCAATTTATGAATTGCAACTTATGAATTGCAACTTAACAAATCGCAACTCATGAAATAAACATGAAACTAAAACTAGCGCGATCGCCTGCTTCACAATTTTCTTCATAAGTTCACCATATTGGGGCTGTCAATAAAAGCCCAATCGCTGCGAAAATATCTGGGTACAGCTTTTGTGAAGATTCATGAAGCCGTTTTGGCAAACTTCTCTGCTTTTAGTGGCGATCGCGCTGGTAACTCCCATACCGATCCATGCTGCCACATCGACCCCAAACACCACTGTTGATGACTCTACGGCGAAAGAAGCCGAAGAACTCTGTGGCAAACCAACCCTCGATGACTTGCACCAACACAAAGTCAAACAAGGCGAAACTCTTGAAGCGATCGCCAAACAATACAACCTAAAAACCGCGACTTTAATGGGGTTAAACCCCGAAGTCCGCAACGGCGATGTCATATCAGGTCAAAGCCTCTCAATCCCGCCTTTAGACGGCTTGACCTATCGCTTTAAAAACGAGGAAAACTACACAACCGTTGCCAAAAAATATAATATTCGCGCCGATGTCCTATTCGAGCGCAATGGCTGCCAACGCCGCCCCAAAGTAGTATTTGTGCCAGGTGCAATCTGGAAGCCTGAAGCTGTTCCCTTCAATGCGATCGCTTCTAGAGGCTCAGACCCGTCTGTCATCTTCCAAACAGGTGGATATCCTCTCCCATACTCTGTCCCTGTCACCTCCAACTACGGATGGCGCATGAACCCCGTCACCACCATTTGGTCATTCCATAGCGGCATTGACCTCGGCGCACCTCTTGGCACACCTGTACTTGCCGCCAAAGCAGGACGAGTTGAGTTTGCAGGTTGGGGTGATGGTTATGGCAACCTAATTGAACTCGATCATGGCTCCACAGGCACACGCTATGCTCACCTCGAAGCCATCTATGTGTCTCAGGGGCAAAGTGTGGCTCAAGGTCAACAAATTGGTCTTGTCGGCTCGACAGGGCGATCAACTGGTCCGCATTTGCATTTTGAGATCATGGTTCCGTCAGGAGATGGCTGGGTAGCCTTCGATCCAGCACCTTACCTTAATCGCATTGCCTCAGCTGTAACTAATTGGTTCTTGTTGTGATTAAGTTGTGATTCAAAGTGGGGCAAAATCACTAACATAGCGATCGCTCCCCTGTTAGCGATCGTCCGCCTCATCAAAACCAAAAAAATTATGCCAGCTGGTTTAATGATCCTCAGTGGAGTTGCAACACTAGGATTAGCAGTACTTCTAGGCTAATTTATACTGCATTTCAAGTCTGGTGCTACCATAATCAAATGTTAAGAAGTGTGATCAAGAAAAGCTTGTAGACAACGCAATGCTTCAAAATGTTTTGGTAATCACTCCTTTGACAAAGAAACCTTTCATGTTTAGATAAATCACTGGCTTCTTGGCGATTGTTGTTAAGACATAGCTAGAACTAAAATATTTCTACATGAAACGGCATCATATCAGTCGTTTTTATTCACATTTTTGATTGGAGAAAATTAAATGAGCGTAGTCACGAAGTCTATCGTGAATGCAGATGCTGAAGCACGTTACCTCAGCCCTGGTGAACTAGATCGCATTAAGGGCTTTGTAAGCTCTGGCGAACGCCGTCTTCGCATTGCCCAAACATTGACCGAATCTCGCGAACGCATTGTCAAGCAAGCTGGCGACCAACTTTTCCAAAAGCGTCCTGATGTTGTTTCTCCTGGTGGAAATGCATATGGCGAACAAATGACCGCAACTTGTTTGCGTGACCTTGACTACTACCTTCGTTTGGTAACTTACGGAGTTGTATCTGGTGATGTCACACCGATCGAAGAAATCGGTCTAGTTGGCGTTAAAGAAATGTACAACTCACTGGGTACTCCTATTCCTGGTGTTGTCGAAGGCGTACGCGGTCTTAAGAACGCAGCAGCCTCTTTGTTGTCTGGTGAAGATGCAGCCGAAGCTGGTTACTACTTTGACTATGTCATCGGTGCAATGCAGTAGAGCGATCTCTGAACTTTCTCAGATTGCTAATCTTTAATAACAGAATTTAAGCTATTCAGAATTCTGAATCCCTCAATTCAAAAAACTAATTGCAAACCTAAAAGATATATAAAAATGCAAGACGCAATTACTTCCGTCATTAATTCTTCTGACGTTCAAGGCAAATACCTTGATGCTGCTTCTCTCGAAAAGCTAAAGAGCTACTTCGCAACTGGCGAACTTCGCGTTCGTGCTTCTGCTGCTATTTCGGCTAACTCGGCAACTATTGTTAAAGAAGCTGTTGCTAAGTCCTTGTTGTACTCAGATGTTACCCGTCCCGGCGGCAACATGTACACCACTCGTCGTTATGCCGCTTGTATCCGCGACCTCGACTATTACCTGCGCTATGCAACCTATGCCATGCTTGCTGGTGACGCTTCGATCCTTGATGAGCGCGTACTCAATGGCTTGAAAGAAACCTACAACTCTCTTGGAGTACCTGTAGTTTCGACCATTCAAGCTATTCAAGCAATCAAAGAAGTTGCTGCTAGCATCGTTGGTTCTGAAGCTGGTAAAGAATTGGGTGTATATCTTGACTACATCAGTTCTGGCTTGAGCTAATTGCTGATGAGAGCGTTGATTATGATTAATTAGTTAGTTGCTAATTAGTTAATTAATACTTAATAAGGCGGCAAGATAAGAAGCTTAAGCTTCTTATCTTGCCGCTCACGCTTAAGCTCTGGCAATCTTAAAAGACTTATCTTTTTTGTAATCTATTTCTAATCTACTTTTAATAACTGGCTCTGAAGGAGATCGCCGCTATGCGGACTTTTAAAATCACTGCTTGTGTACCTAGCCAAACTCGCATTCGTACACAACGAGAGTTGCAAAATACTTACTTCACGAAATTAGTGTCTTATGACAACTGGTTCTCTGAACAGCAACGCATTATGAAAATGGGTGGCAAGATCATAAAGGTTGAACTAGCTACAGGCAAGCAAGGCGCAAATACTGGCTTGCTTTAAATTTTCAATTCCATCCAAGCTATATAAGCTTGTCTAGCGAGCTTATATGCAAAAAGAAGAAGAGACGCTAAGCGTCTCTTCTTCTTTTTTATTTTATCTTTTGCTTTATTCTCACTGAAATCACCTCAACTTTTGGGGGTTACGATAAATTTTTCTTATAGCTATCATAAGAAAGACTTTGATGATCTTTTTATTAAAATGCTTCTTTGGGTATATCTAGAAAAAATGTTTATCGTGATACAGTTTCTGTAGCGAGTCTAAAGTATTGTTACGTTATATTGACACAGTGACTAATACTTACTGTTAGATGACTTCAATGCGTTAGTAAGTGTCATTGTTTGTTTCGTAAAAGAGGTACTTATGAGTGATTTACCTGTCGAGAAGCAATTTACCCACATGGTATTTTGCCAGCAAATCCAAAACATCGATTTAGATGCAGCCAAGCAATTGCTTACTGATCTACACATGCTGTATTTAGGGCAGCAGGCGGTGATGGTGAAAATTGCTAAGCAAGAGTTTTTGGGCGGAATATAACGGCTATAGATGAATAGGAGTGGCACTCCTATTCATTTATGATTTTAAGATTTCATGAATAGCTGACATTAAATTAGGCACAATTTGTTTGGGTTGATATTTTTCTAGTTGAGCTTGGTTGCGGATACCACTGAGTACAGCGATCGCTTCAACTTCATGACTCTGAGCCGCGATAATATCAGCCTCTGTATCGCCGATCATCCATTGCTTTGTAACTTTTGGGAGATTAGCTTGAGCGAGTTTCATTAGTCTTGGCTTATCTTGAGTATCAACAGTTTTGACATAGTCATCGTCTAGACAAAAGATGCGATCGCTAGGAAAAAAACGTTTTAGATCATATTTTTCAAGTACAGGTTCAAGTTCACGGCGGCGACGCATGGTCATTACGGCAAGATCGAGTTCTGCGGATTGAGCTTTTTCTAGGGCGGCTATGGCATTTTTGATTAGGCGATCGCATCTAAAATATGGGTCTGTATGCACAGTGGCACGGCGCAAGTGAGCAAAAGCGATCGCTTGGTCTTGACTCTCAAACCCTGAGAGCTTGGCTATTTGTTGTTCAGGGACTTGCGATCGCTTTAATTCCCAAAATTCAGGCTTTGATAAGATTTTAACTGGCTGTTCGGGCTGACCAATTTTTTGTAAACAATATAAATAAACTTGATAGTATCGCTCTGACACGTCCATGATTGGACCATCAAAATCTGTAAATATACGTTTTCCCATAATATACTCCCTTCCCTCTAAAGAAATAGACATACAAAACCAAGATTTAGCGTTGCGGCGCTTCGC
>JAYTWB010000166.1:0-6706 GCA_043743655.1 Cyanobacteriota bacterium
CTTTGGAGTCAGTGCCGCGCCGCCTAAAATCACAGGAACGGTAATCCCTCGGCGATTAAATTCTTGCAGATTATCTTTCATAAAAGCAGTAGATTTGACTAACAATCCACTCATCGCGATGCAATCTGCTTGATGTTCTTCGTAAGCCTTAATGATATTTTCAACAGGTTGTTTGATCCCGATATTGACGACTTTGTAACCGTTATTAGAAAGAATGATATCAACCAGATTTTTACCGATATCATGGACATCGCCTTTGACCGTGGCAATCAAGAATACGCCTTTATTAGAACCTTCAGCTTTCTCCATAAACTGCTCTAAAAAAGCCACAGCTGACTTCATCGTTTCGGCGGATTGCAACACAAAGGGAAGTTGCATCTGTCCAGAACCAAACAACTCACCGACAACTTTCATGCCATCGAGCAAGTATTTGTTAATAATATCAAGCGGTTCATATTGCTTGAGTGCCTCAGTGAGCGCATCATCTAGCCCAATGCGATCGCCATCGATCACATGATTTTTTAGCTGCTCTTCGATCGGCGTGCTAGCCTTATCGACTTTGACGCGCTTGGTTGAGACACCTTCAAACAGGGTCGTAAACTCGCCGAGCGGATCGTAAGTACAGATATCACCATCAAATTTGCGATCGTCATAAATCAATTGATGCGCCACTTCCATCTGGCGTTCAGGAATCCGATTGAGCGGTACGATCTTACTGGCATGAACAATTGATGAATCCATTCCTGCTTTCATTGCTTCATGCAAAAACACTGAGTTAAGAACCACTCGCGAAGCAGGATTTAGACCGAATGAAACATTAGAAACACCAAGCAAAATATGAGTTTCAGGCATTGCTGCTTTGATGCGGCGAATTGAGGCGATCGTTGCCGCTGCATTCTGACGATCTTCGGCAATTCCTGTCGAAATTGGTAAAGCTAGGGTATCAAAAAAGATTTCACTAGCGGGCATTCCCAATTGTTCGGTCGCTTGTTTGTAAGCCCGCGAAGCAATTTCAAATTTCTTGTCAGCAGTTCGCGCCATGCCATCTTCATCAATTGTGCCAATGACGATCCCTGCTCCATATTGCTTAGCGAGGGTAACGACCTTGCAGAATCGCTCTTCGCCATCTTCATAATTAGTGGAGTTGAGAATACATTTACCACCTGCCACTTTCAGCCCCGCCTCCATTTTTTCCCACTCAGTCGAGTCCAGCATCAGCGGCAGGGTCACATTTGTCACCAGTCGCGACACCAGTTCGCGCATATCCCGCACACCATCTCGTCCGACATAATCGACATTCACATCGAGAATATGTGCGCCTTCCTTGACTTGCGATCGCGCGATCGCGACTAGCCCATCCCAATCTTCCGCATTCAATAAATCACGAGTTTTCTTAGAGCCACTAGCATTGAGGCGTTCTCCCACAATCAAGAAAGAATTATCCTGAATATAAGGTTGAGAACTATAGATAGAAGCTGCTGAAGGAACGACAAGCGGGTGACGCTGCTTTGGTTTGAGCGTTTTTGCCATGTCCGCCAGCGCTTGAATATGAGCAGGAGTCGTCCCACAACAGCCCCCGATTACCTGAATGCCCAAATCTTCAACAAAATGCCTGAGATGCTCACGTAAATCTTCAGGAGTGAGACGATAAAAAGCATGACCACCAACATTTTCAGGTAGCCCAGCATTCGGCACACAGGACACTGCAAAGGGAGAATGTTCGCTCAAATAGCGCATATGCTCCTTCATTAAATCTGGTCCTGTGGCACAATTCAAACCTAAAATATCAATTTGATAGGGTTCGAGAATGGTCACAACAGCAGAAATATCGGAACCAACCAGCATTGTGCCTGTCGCTTCGATCGTCACTGACACCATCACGGGCAATCTCACGCCGCGCTTTGCAAAAAACTCTTCGATCGCACTCAATGTGACCTTGATTTGCAGTACATCCTGACAAGTCTCGACTAGCAGCAAATCTGCGCCGCCATCGTACAAGCCTTCGATCTGCTCGATAAATGACTGCTTCATCGTGTCAAAATCGATATGCAGCAAAGTCGGCAATTTGGTCGTTGGACCAATGGAACCAGCCACAAAACGCGGCTGCTCAGGTGTAGAAAATTCGGCAGCGACAGATTTGGCTAGCTCAGTCGCTTTTTTGCTGAGTTCGTAAGCCATATGCCCAAGATCATATTCATTCAACACAATCGATGTACCACCAAAGGTATCCGTCTCGATTACATCTGCTCCAGCCGCCAAAAAGTCACGATGCACTTTGGCGACTGCTTCAGGTTTGGTTATCACTAGATACTCATTGCAACCCTCATACTCCGCGCCGCCAAAGTCCTCGGCGGTGAGGTTCTGTACCTGCAAGTTTGTACCCATCGCCCCATCAAATACAATAACGGGGCGATCGCTGCTGTGAAGACGTTCCAGAAACAGACTCATGTGACTCATACCTTAACCAATATCTTTATATTAATCTGAATATTAATCTGAAACAGCGCTTCTCGCTTTTGGGTAAATTTTAGGTAAGATATTGGCATAGCTAGGCTTCTTGCAATCAAATGCTCCAAATTACCAAACATACAGCGATCGCGATCGCCGAAATTGAGATTACCGCCATCCGATCGCAGGGCGCGGGTGGTCAAAATGTGAATAAAGTCTCAACCGCAATTCATTTACGTTTTGACATTAATGCTTCTTCTCTATCGCCAATTTATAAAGAGCGACTCCTAAACTTAAGCGATCAGCGAATCACCAAAAACGGCGTGATTATCATCAAGGCGCAACAGCATCGTACTCAAGAACAAAATAAAGAAGATGCTCTCAAGCGTCTGCAACTATTAGTCCAAAGTATAACGATCACGCCGACCAAGCGGAAACCGACTAAGCCATCTCGTGGCGCTCAAAATAGACGGATAGATGACAAAACTAAGCGCGGTGAAATTAAAGCTTTGAGAGGGAATATTAGCGAGTAAGTGGGTGCTATTTTTTACGCATTTATAATTTCTAAAATACTATTCAGACTATAATTTAATTTACAAGACAGTAGGAATCAACATCTACGCAAGGACATCACAACTATGGGAATGACACTCACCGAAAAGATTTTGGCAAAAGCGTCTGGCAAAAGCCGCGTTAGCCCAGGGGAAAATATTTGGGTGAATGCTGACCTACTGATGACCCATGATGTTTGTGGACCTGGCACAATTGGGGTCTTCAAGCGTGAATTTGGAAACGATGCGAAGGTTTGGGACAAAGAGAAAATCGTCTTGATCCCCGATCATTATATTTTTACGAAAGATGCCCGCGCCAATCGCAATATCGACATTTTACGAGATTTTGCTAAAGAGCAAGATATTAAATATTTTTACGACATCACCGATCTTGCAGATTTTAAAGCTAATCCTGATTACAAAGGTGTGTGCCATATTGCTCTTGCTCAAGAAGGACATACAAGACCTGGTGAAGTTCTATTTGGGACTGATTCACATACTTGTAATGCAGGAGCATTTGGACAATTTGCGACAGGGATCGGCAATACCGATGCCGCCTTTGTGATGGGGACAGGCAAGTTATTGCTAAAAGTGCCTGCTTCGATGAAGTTTGTATTTGATGGCGAAATGCCGCCGTATTTGCTAGCTAAGGATTTGATCTTGCAAGTGATTGGTGACATCAGTGTTAGTGGGGCAAACTATCGATCGCTACAACTCGGCGGTGAGGCGATCGCCACCATGACCATGGAAGAACGGATGACTCTCTGCAATATGGCGATCGAGGCAGGTGGCAAAAATGCCGTGATTGCGCCTGACCAAACTACTTTTGACTATGTGCGATCGCGTACCGACAAGCCCTTTGAGTCACTCTATGCCGATGACGATGCTGAGTACTATTACGTCAAGCATTATGATGTCTCCAAACTAGAACCTGTGGTCGCCAAACCTCACTCTCCTGATAACCGCGCCCTCGTCCGTGAAGTCACCGATGTGCAGATTGATCGCGTCTATATCGGCTCCTGCACGGGTGGTAAAACTGAAGACTTTTATCACGCTGCACAATTGATCAAAGGTGGACAAGTCAAAGTTCCAACTTATCTAGTCCCCGCCACCCAAAAAGTTTATAACGATCTGTTTAGTTTGAAAATTGATGGCTTAACGCTTTCTGAGATTTTCTTGCAAGCGGGTTGTATTGAGCCAGCTTCACCTTCTTGCGCTGGTTGTTTGGGCGGTCCACAAGATACCTTTGGGCGGATTAATGAATCAGAAGTTTGCGTGTCAACCACCAACCGCAATTTCCCTGGTCGGATGGGTAACAAGCAAGCGCAAATTTATCTTGCTTCGCCATATACAGCTGCAGCTTCGGCTTTAACAGGACATATCACCGATCCGCGTGATTTCATGTGATTTTATCCAACTTTTAAAAGACTCGCGATCGCGAGTCTTTTAAATTGATTTCTAATATTAAGTACTAATAATTTGCTCAAAAACAAAGTTTCCGAATGTTATCGTTCTCAAGGATATGAGGTAATCCATCAACCAAATATCGATCAAATACCTTTTGATTTAGATAAATATTGTCCCCATTTAGTGGTGAGAATATCCGAAACGCAAGGATTTATTATTGAGATTAAAGATGTCGCCACAAACTTATCGATTGGGCGCTACAGACAACTCGCGGAAATTATCGCGAAACATAGTGGCTGGCGATTTCTGCTAATTACAGGTGAAGATGCCACACCGATCGCGGAAGAAGATATTGGCGATATTCGTTTAACCCAATCGCAAATCTTGCATCGTAAGGAACGGATTGCTAAGTTAATTTCAATTGGAGAACGTGAAGCTGCTTTTCTATCTCTGTGGATATTTGCGGAGATATTAATGCGAAGACATGCCAGACAAGCTTTAATTCCCATTGACCGCTTGACCACGATTTTGATGATCAATCATCTGCATACTCAGTCTGAGATTTCGCTCGACCAGTTTGAAAGAGCGATCGCACTTAACGAGATCAGAAATCGGGTTGCCCATGGATTTTTTGTGAAACCGCTGAATCTCAATGAAGCGATCGAAAAATTATTAAACTTAGTGGATGAATTTATTGCTATGGAAAAACAATAGAGAGAGCTTTGCTCTCTCTATTGTCTATTGTCTGTCTATTTAGGCGTGGGCGACACCTTGCTGACGTGCCACGGCTTGGACTGCGGCGGCAACTGCTTGACAAACGCGGGGATCGAAAACAGAAGGAATAATAAAGTCAGGAGCGAGATCGCTGCTGCTAACTAAAGAAGCGATCGCGATCGCTGCCCCCAGATTCATCTGCATCGTGATCTGCGTAACTCTGGCATCAAGCGCACCTCGGAAAATCCCTGGGAAAGCAAGCACATTATTGATTTGGTTGGCATAGTCACTGCGACCTGTGGCGATCACGGCGACATCGTTCTCCACAAGTTCAGGCTGAATCTCAGGATTGGGATTTGCCATCGCGAAGACAATCGGTGCAATACTCATACTCCTGACCATTTCAGGTGTGAGCGCTCCCTTCACACTTAGCCCGACAAACATATCCGCTCCCTTGATCACTTCCGCAAGTGACCCTGACATATCACTAGCAAACTCTAGCTTTTCAGGGGTGAGATCAGAGCGATCTTTGCTGATGCAGCCTCTAGAGTCACACATCGTGATCCGCTTCACGCCTGCTTCACGCAAAAGTCTCGCCACCGCGATCCCAGATGCACCTGCGCCATTCATGACAATGCGGACTGTATCAATCGGCTTGTTGACAATTTTGAGGGCGTTGATTGTCGCGGCGACGACGACTACTGCCGTACCATGTTGATCATCATGATAAACAGGAATATCTAACTCAGCTTTGAGGCGTTTTTCAATTTCAAAGCAGCGAGGGGCGCTAATATCTTCGAGATTCACACCGCCAAATCCAGGCGAAATCCGTTTAACAGTTTCCACGATTTCATCAACATCTTTCGTATTTAGGCAGATTGGGAAGGCATCGAGTCCTGCGAATTGTTTGAAGAGCATCGCTTTACCTTCCATGACGGGCATCGCCGCCTCAGGACCAATATCGCCTAGTCCTAAAACAGCCGTGCCATCGGTGACGACAGCGATCGTGTTGCATTTGATCGTGTAGTCATATACTTTGCGCTTATCTTCGGCGATCGCCATACATACACGCCCCACTCCAGGCGTATAAACCATCGCCAAATCATCTTGTCCTTTGACGGCGACTTTGGCTTCGAGATGGATTTTGCCGCCTTTATGAACTTGGAAAGTGCGATCGTAAACATCCAGAACGCGAATTTCGGGGACAGCCTTCACAACGGCGATCAACTCATCCATATGCTCAGCGCTGTAAGCATTTACGGTAATATCACGCACAGAAATTTTGCGAGTCTGTTGAATTAGGTCAATCTGTCCGAGATTCCCTCCCGCTTCAGCTAGAACGCCAATGACTGAAGATAGCATTCCTGCGCGGTTGAGGAGTTGCACGCGGATGGTTAAGCTAAAGCTGGGATTAGGTGTTAGTTGTTGCATCGTGAGGAGTAAGTAATTGCATATGGTCAGGCGAGCCTAACTGTATGCAATGTTACCTGATTGTTTGATTGTGTGGCGTTACAAATCACACTTTCTTTGGGCTATGGCAATGTAAGTTTTGCTTAGGACATAAAACCCAAAAGATGAGTGGCGGC
>JAYTWB010000167.1:0-12589 GCA_043743655.1 Cyanobacteriota bacterium
TGAAGCCGCCATATTCAGAGTTTTGAGTTTTGCGCGATCGGCGATCGCACTGCCATAAACTGATCGCAATTTTGAGAATCTGTAAATTTTTGAAGTCCACTGCTGATACCTGCGGCTAACTTTGTCGCCGCTTCCCTGCGGCTAAGTTACCCATTTTTTATTAGTTTGCACCGTCATTTCACATATTCAAATCGCATATTTAAGTAACTAGGCATAAGTAACCTAAAAACCAAAAGGGTTGTTCCGCCCGCGTAGCGGGCGGAACAACCTCTGGTTTTGGGTTTTAATTATGCTTAGCTACTTAAAATCATGATTTTGTCCTCAAGATATTGTTAATTCTCAAATCAAGCGCGATCGCCTCTCTCGGATTACAAAACACATCAGCTTTGAGGCGCAAATCATGGCATAACCCAATTATCAAAATATTAATGTGTTCGATGTAGGCAGCATTCAGCGCCGCTTTGCCTTCTGCATATACCAGCGGTATCCCTGGTTGGATGATTGCCAGATTCTGAAAAAACTGATTGGTACTCGCAAAACAGCGATTTATATATTGATTGAGCAAATCAAAGTCAACCTCAGTCTTGCCTTGAATATCACCCAGCGTATAAGCAATCATGTCAATCGGAGTGCGATCGCTCACAAATGGGCTTAATGAACTTTGCCAAACCTGTTCAGCAGCATCTAGTACATGATTCTGCACAAATAGCCGCATTTTAAAATCCATCGGTTCCGCAGGGTCTAAACCAAGCTGAGCAAAAACTTGGCTAGTTGTGGTGCGGACAAAAGGAATACTTAGATGAGCAGAGAGCGCGATCGCTAAAGTCGTCTTGCCAGTGCGATGTGCGCCACAAAGCCCCAGATTGCCCTTAAGCTTCAATTTCATTTTTCATCGTCTGGATCAACGCCCAGAGCGCGTAGACGTTCCGCAAGACGATTTGCGCGTTGAGATTCCTGTTCAGCGCGTTGGGATTCCTGCTCGGCTCGTTGACGCTGAACTTCGGCACGTTTGCGCTCTTGCTCAGCACGTTGCTGCTCTTGCCAGACTTGGATTTTTGATTGCTGAAAACGGTGATCTAGCTCTATTGAGGATAAAAATCTTTGACCATCAGGACGGGATAATATTAATTCTTGTCCTGTTGTCCAATCAAATCTAATCCCTAGTAGTGGACTGACCCAATCCATCATTGAGGGGATTTTGACTAAGCGATCGCCAAATCGCTGCCAACCTTCCAAAATCAGATCGTCAGGATCATAGATGTAATATTCTTGGATGCCATGGCTTTGATAAAATTCAAACTTGTCTTCTAGAGAGTCAAGCCCTCGGCGATCTTTGTTGCTAGGTGACAAAATCTCAAAAGCGACTTGCGGCGCAATATCACTCTCAACCCATTGCTTATAAGAGCCGCGTCTACCTTTCGGTCTACCAAATACCACCATCACATCGGGTGCAGCCCGCTTTTGGCTATGACGTACGGGATACCACAATAAATCTCCAGCAATAAATACCTGTGGATCATCAGCAAACATAATCTCTAGATTTTCTTTGATGATTACAATCCAACGATATTGCTCAGTATTGTCAGACATAGGATTGCCGTCACTATCAGGGTAATCAATCTCTGGAGTGATCATCGCTTCAGCAGTTAAAGGTTGCAGAGTCATAAATTTGCCCTCACCAAAACCTGTGTATACCTTATATTCTACAGCTCCAAATACTAGGGTCTGAATACTAGGCTCCAAATACTTGTTTAGCCCTAGCGAGATATGCCTGACGATCTTCTAAGCCATTGTCGCCACCGTTGATGATCCGCGTGATGGTCAGCACATCATCAGCATCGGCATAACTATTTAGCGATCGCGTGTCCCAAAACCAGCCAGCACTCAGACAAGCAAGGTCAAATTCTCCCAGTCGCTGGGGATTACTGATTAAATCCACACCGAGAGCATTGCCACATTCAGCATAGTTAGAGCGTCCTGTGACTTGGATCAAGCCGCGCCCTTTAAATCTCACCCCATCCCCAGGTTTAGTATTGCCGAGGTCTCTGCGTCCTTCGTAGTCAGCGCCTGAGGCATATTCCTCGTTGGTGCTAAATCCATCGCTCTCATGGGCAGTCTGAGCAAGGAAATGCGCTTTGCGAATTGCGGTATTAATCGCGTAACGTTGCATGGCGATATTGAGATTGGGTAATAGCTTGGCAAGGCGATCGCGATCAGAGTCAGGAGCAATTGCTTCTAATTGAGATTGAGTGATCAGCACCACTGGCACAGAAGAAGCGATCGCAATCGGATACAAACCTGCATAAGGCTCTTGGGTGGCTAAGCGTGGCTGCAAATTATTTAAAACCCGAATCGTACTATCGACAAGGATATCTTTAGGATTGAAATCATCTTTGAGATCGCTAATTAGTTGTTGCAACCGCCGCGCTGCTAATTTGCGAGATTCGACTATGTTGGGGGCTGGATACAAGCCTTCATAGGGCTTTCTTAAAATTGGACGCAATGGTAATCCACTCATGACCCTGATCAGATCATCAATGCGTCCATCGGTATCGATAAGAGTCTTGTCCACCATAGCGGCGATCGCGATCGCTAAAAATTTCGCGGCTTGCTTGCGCCATGTAGCAAGATCGGCGGCATCAAAAAGTCCAGAGTAAGGCGATCTCCCTGTCGGGCGAGCGGGCAACTTCCGCATAAACCGAATCAAATCATCGATCGCCCCATCAAAAACACTACCCGTTACGTCCTGAATCTTCGGGACGGAAGCCTTAAGTGTGTCAGCCGCTCGCTTCCGCCATGTGACCAGATCAGCCGCAGGGAAAATGCTGGCATAGGGCTGACGTTCAGTTGGTCGCGCGGGCAGATTATTGAGCGATCGCACCAGATCGTCAACCAATCCATCGCGATCAGTTGGTGTAGTACCAACAATCTTCGGAACCAAAAATGCAAGGGTTGCGGCGGCTTGCGATCGCCAAATCTCAATCTGTCTCATTTCGTCTCATTTGATAAAACGCCCAAAAATCAGTTTCACAAAAAATGAATACCTAAAAAATATCTTACCAAGTGCGCTCACAATCAACTTGCGTAAACTAATAATCGCTACGGGTAAATATGGCTCAACATAGGACACCATGTCACGAATAACCAGACTAAGCTGACCATTGATCGGCAAATGACCAAAATTAATTACCAGCCAACTTATCAATAAAATCGCAATACTCGCGATCGCCACACTTTTTAGAGGGCGGCTTTCTAAAAGCTTGATCAGCAACTTGCCAAACTCGCGCGCCGACTTTGGCAAAGATGGTAAGGGCAATGGCAACCTTGAGTTAATCCCCCAAATTAGCAATACCGTAATCGGCGCAGCAATGACGATGCTCCAACAATTAGCAAGCACAGCGTCTGGTAAATGGTATTTCTGACCTAATTTTTGTAATGGATCGCACCAAGCGATCGCCGTTGCCATAGAGATCGTGGCGATCGTAAATGGACGTAACTTTGCTTCGACATAATCCGCGATCGCCGTCACAAATTGCCGCGAAACTTGCCCAACTAGATAACCATGAGCTTTGAGAATGCGATCGCCCAGAGAGTGGCTCAAAATATCTCGACAAACTTTTTGGCTAAGCTTGCCATCAATATGCAGCAATGTTCGTAATATCGGCGATCGCATTACATTTGCATCTAAATCTGTATCTAAATCTAGTGAATCATCTAGATCACTGTAATAAGTCCAAATCACGATCGCGCCTTGACGAAGTGAAGCGATGCCAACACTAGAGGCTAATACCTGCAATAATTCCTGACTATTAAATTTATAAATAAGCTCGCTATTCGTTTGCAAATTCGCTTCCAAAATATCTCGCTCAATCTGCGATAGAACATTTGGACTAAGAAACAACCTAATCTCATCATTAACAATAGCTAACCATTCAGGCGCAGACACCATAATTTCAATTAGATCGAATTCTGTTCACGGGCGTTCACTCTATTTGGTTCGGAATGGAATCAAATCTTTAACTAGATTGACACAAGTATTGATTAGTCCTGACCACTGCCTCTGAGCATTTTCCACTCCCTGACGATGCAAATCAAAAACAAGTTGTGCCATCTTTTGATCAATTTTGCTCTTGCTTGGCACAAATAGATCATCCACAAATCGATTAGTCAAATCCCCATCAAGATGAAACTTAGTCTGAGCATAAATGCGATCGCCATTTATAACCGACTGCTCAAATTCCCATAGCTGTCTGAGAGAACGAATCAACTGTGCATCAGCAATCACTTCACCCGCAGCGTCTTTTTTGACATCTAATTTCAATACCTGTTTAGCCAATTTATCGTAACAAGCTTGTTCTATAGCAAATTGTTCTTTTTGATCTGGGTCTAAAGAATTTTGGCGATCGCGAAAAGCCTGCTCAGCTTGCTTATAAGCTTCCAAATCTTGGTTGTAACGGATAAGTTCAGCTCGATAGGTCTCGATTCCCAAAGCCTCTTGAGGCAGCAAAGGCGTGGTCGTTTGTTGAGGCAGCATCAAACCTTTTTGTTTAAGTTGAGTACTCCGCTCCAATAGAGCATCTTTGACCTCTGCCAACCCATGCTCAGTTCTATTCATAATATTTTCAATCAGACTCAGATAAAACTCCTTCGCATCAAACTTTGTCATCAAAATTTTACTGACAATCATCGTATTGATTTCTAACGAAGTAATCTCTTCTAAAACATCTTTAATTGTTTCACGGAAATTATTAAGAGCTGTACTCTGACCATCGCCCTCTTTCTTAGGTACTGGCTTCGGCACTGGCTGATCATTTATTGCCATAGATTCCTAGACATAACTTGGTACGCGATCGCTACTAAAAACATTAGCATCCTTCACTTTGGGGGCGTTTTCATCCTGCAACAGTTCGGTGACCTTTTGACCGATATTGACTAGGGTTCTAAGGTTATTAGCGATCGTTTCTGCACCCTTTTCGACCTGTGTCTCATGGAAGCCGCGCAGCTCAGCATAGGGAGAACCTTGCAAAAAATCTGCCCCTAACTCATTTTCGATATCACCATCGATCAAATTAATAGTTGTTTTTAAACGATTTCCCGACTTATGAGTTGTATCGCCTTCATGAGCAACCCAAGTCACGATCTCTAACTGCACAAGATCAGAGAATATTTCAACTAGAGCGTCCCCAAAGTTCTTAGATTCCTTGAGTTTAGTTTGAAAACGTACTGATGCGCTGACTGATGCAGTTTTAGTTGTGGTCGTGGTTACAGAAGAATTTGTATAGGTCATAGAGTTGTAGCCATAAACTTATAAATAGATTTTTGTAATAATCTGCGGTTAAACCAACTCGATTAACTCCATCGGCACAAAGCTCTCTTGCGGCAACAAAATTAGCTGCGAATAAATCAGTTTGCCAGACATATCAATACGATTAATGGCGATTCCCATCGGTCGAGGTAGCTGAGCAGCATAAGAATCAGCATAATAGCGATAAATTTGCTTAGCAGCTCTGACGATCATCGGATCTACTTTTTTGGCTCCAGGTTCTAACTGTCGCTCTGATTCAAGGCGTTGGGCGGCATATGACACAGTGTATACCCTTTAAAATTGGCAATTTTTCGGCTTTATAAAAAGCAGCATCAGGACTTTAGCTGAATTTGTTTTTTTTGGCAAGATTTGAGATTTCAACTATACATTAGTTGATACTTTTAACTAACTCAAATAGCTAACTCAAAAGCCCTAATTACCGTCCGCGCTAGCCAGTTTAATCCGAAACAATTTGCTATAAAAAATTTGGGGAAAATCAACATGTCCTCTGTCTCGAATACTAGAGACAACATCAATTAGATAGCCAACAAATTCAGAATTTTCTAATGTCATTTCATAGCTCATGTCCGCGTCACCTTCAAAAGTCAAACGACATAAGGCAAGGTCAGAGGGTAAATTAGCAACGCGCCAGACCGCCATAAAAGAAATAGCTGCACTGCCTTCAATATGTCGTTCACCCGTGATCTCACCTTGCTTGTATAACGAAATCGCGTAGGGGAGAGCTTGACGCTTGTTTGGCTCCCGATAGTAGGGCATATAAATTGAAACTTCTTGTGGAGCCGCAGCCTTAAGTTCGATCGTCATAGATATAGCGTCTCTTGCCTGAATTTTTACACAAAGATTAGCAGATTTTTGGCTAATTTAGAAAAAGAGCAAAGCACCCTCTAAATTTCAGTGAATTGTGGGGTTATTTCCTCGCCTTTGGTGAGGAAATAACCCCACAATTCACTTGCTTGAAAAGCGCTATAAAAAAGCGCTACAGAATATTTAAGGTGAAACTCGATCAATCACTTTGATTTTGCCATCAGGTTGCACTTCCCAAACATCATAGCTACCCTTAACATCGCCATATTCATCAAGATCAACATTGCCACTCGCACCTTGATAGTCAATATCTTTACCCGCTTTAACGAGTTTGATCGCTTCGCAGACATCACTCACTTCCTGACCAGGGGCATTAGCAACTTCGCGAAGTTTACTTTTGATACCTTCGCCCGTACCGTCTTTGGCTGCTTCAGCAGCGATCGCAACTAGCGCCGCCGCGTCATAAGAATGTGGTACAAAAGCACCAATTTCTTGTCCTGTCTTTTCCTTATAGCTTTTGGTAAAAGCATCCAGAGACTTGCCATCTGCACCAGGCACAGTGCCGATCGCACCCGCCAAGATCAATTTGCCATCAGGTGTATTACCAATTAACTTAGGAAAATCTTCAGTTTTCACACCATCGGTGAGCAAAATTTTCACATCTTTAGTTAAGCCTTGTTCAAAGGCTGCCTTGATCACCGCACCACCACTGTCAGGATAAAGGATGGCAGCGACTGCATCAGGTTTGCTGCCAAATGCACCCTTAGCTTCAGCCTCAAAGGTGGTCGCTTTGGGGTCGTAGCGAGTGGGTTTGCTTTTGTTGACAATTGTGCCACCGAGCTTTTCAAAAGCTTCGACAAAGGCTTTCTCAAAACCAACGCCATAGTCATTATTGATTACCAATGTGGCAACTTTGCGCGCGCCTTTTTTGTAAGCAAGATTGGCAAGTGCTAGGGCTTGGTAGGTATCAGGTGGCGCGGTGCGATACCAGTAACCTTGAAATTCGCCTTTTTTAGCACGTTCAGTAAATACGGGGCTAGTGCTGCCTGGGGAGATCATGACGACTTTGTTAGGGACGGCGATCGCTAGAGCGGCAGTCGAGACACTGCTGGCAAATGATCCAACAACAGCGCCAACGTTATCGACTTTGACCAGTTTGGTCATCGCCTCAGCCCCTGCGGGTGGATCGGTGCGATCGTCTTCTTTGACATAGGCGATCGGTTTACCCAGCACACCGCCACATTTGTTGACTGTCTCGACCAAGAAATCAATCGACTTAATCATCGGTGCGCCGATCGAAGATAGATCACCTGTGATCGGCAATATTGCGCCTAAACGCAGGGTGTCTTTAACGCCGCCGCTGCCTGAACCTGTTGAGTTTGGAGACGTTGAAGATGTGGTCGTGTTAGAACCTACAGGTGCGCTAGTCTGACAAGCGACAACCCAAATCGTGGTCACTATTGCTAGCAAAGCCAGACAAAATGTAGAGAAAAACCTTTTAGTCATGGTGATGATGCACTACGATCAAGTTGATAAAGTTGGTGTGATGTTGCTGTAATTGTATAGCCATAGCCAAGCGTATTTAGCTAAAAAGTCTCATGTCATCAACTATTGATCCGCGCCGTCAGAGACAGTTAATCAGTTTATTAGCAAAAATGGGACTGGAGCAAGAATATCTAGAACGGGTTAATTCGTTTGACTGGTTATTGATTGATCGCTCATTGGTGCATCCCAGTTTCTCAACTACTTACAACAACGACCAACTTGAGTTTGTCGGCGATAGTGTATTGCGTCTATCAGTGAGTTTATTTTTGCAAGAATACTATGGCGATCGCTCAGTTGGTGACTTAGCCGCCCTGCGATCGCACCTAGTCAGCGACAAAACCCTCGCGGAGATTGCCAGTGTTTATGAGTTGCAAAAATATGTGGTGGTCTCTAATGCGGCGCGCAATGACACCCAAGCCTTGCGATCGTTGCTTGCGGATGCCCTTGAGGCTTTAATGGCAGCGCTGTATATCAACACTCAAGATTTAGCATTTATTCGCAAATGGCTCGATCCGCAGATGCAACGTTTTGCTGAGACGCTATTAGCGATTCCTGCATTAGGCAATTACAAAGTCGCTCTGCAAGAACTCACACAGGGACTCTGGAAACGTTTGCCTGAGTATCGTAATATTGAACGCAATGGTGAAGCGGCTGAAAATAATCTCTTTTCTGTTGAAGTTTGGTTTGACGATCGCTGTTGGGGCAAAGGTGAAGGTAAAAGCATCAAAGCTGCCCAACAACTAGCCGCCGCGATCGCACTCCGTGAAATGCAAACACGAAATCCAAATTAAATTCAAGGTAAATGCAAACTAAAATGTAAAGGTAAGATGCTAAACGTCAAATCGTAAACCGTAAATTTTTCTATAAATACAGGTCAGGCATCGTAATATTTCTTAGTGTGGTAATTTAATTCGTTGAATCAATCTTTAAAATTGATATCTCGTGTTGTGGTAAGTAGGAGTCAAGAGTCATTCTGATACTAATAGCTATTCTAGCCGTCCTTAACACTGTGGCAGCAGTGTGGCTACTACTTTATGGACTTAATGCTTATTGGCTCACTGCTGTTCATAAGCCCAAAGCGTCTCACCAAAAGCAGATTTTTTCTCCTCAACTCAATCCTGCTAGAGAATATCAAACTGCCCAAGTTGCAGCATCGCCATCAGGTGCGATCGCCGCTAATAGTTTTGATAATAACTTCGACAATTTTGAGCAATTTCGTCTCGACAAAAGCTTCAATAGCTTCTCAAATTATGCTTTGGCGATCGAGCCTCCTGAGCATCACCCAGTCGCGAGCGAAGACTTGCCGATTGTTACGGTTCAACTACCGATTTTTAATGAACGCTATGTGTCAAGGCGCTTAGTTGATGCGGTTTGCAAACTTGACTATCCGCGCGATCGGATGCAAATTCAAGTACTTGATGACTCGATTGATGACACTCAAGCGATTTTGAGCGAGACTGTTCAGGAATATCAAAATCAAGGTTTTTGGATCGAATATGTCCATCGCGTTAATCGCAGTGGATTTAAAGCGGGAGCTTTGCATGATGCGATGCCACTGGTGAAAGGAAATTACATTGCGATTTTCGATGCTGATTTTATCCCTTCTGCAAATTGGCTCAGAGATACGATCCGTCACTATGTGGAAAACCCTGATGCTAAGGTTGCCGTTGTCCAGACGCGTTGGGGACATATCAACTCCGAGTATTCGTTGCTCACAAAGTTGCAGTCAACTGGGATTGATGGACATTTTGCGATCGAGCAGCAAGCCAGATGCAATAACGGCTATTTCCTAAATTTTAACGGGACAGCAGGAATCTGGAATCGACAGGCGATTATTGATGCGGGTGGTTGGCATGCGGACACTCTCGCTGAAGACATGGACTTGAGCTATCGCGCCCAGCTCAAAGGCTGGAAAGTGGTTTATGACAACAATATTGTTGCCCCAGCAGAGTTGCCAGTTGCGATGCTTGCTTTCAAGTTACAGCAATTTCGGTGGGCAAAGGGGAGTATCCAATGTGCCAAAAAGTTAATTTTTCAAATTTG
Organism: Cyanobacteriota bacterium; assembly: GCA_043743655.1. Taxonomy (GTDB): domain Bacteria; phylum Cyanobacteriota; class Cyanobacteriia; order Pseudanabaenales; family Pseudanabaenaceae; genus Pseudanabaena. Next base: position 9,719 of record JAYTWB010000167.1, read on the forward strand.
GCAGGCTGATCTCAGTCTCGCCGTAAAGTTTCAAGCCACGATGCATTTAACAGGATATTCAGCCCATCCGTTGATGCTAATCCTGATTTTGATTTCAATTCCGCTGATGTTGGTTACGCCTGATGATGCGATCGCATTACGCTTATCGATTGAGAGTGTGTGGTCGATTCTAATGCTACCCGCAACTTTTGGCCCTCCATTTTTGTACTTCCATGCTCAGCGTGAGCTATATCCCAAATTTTGGTATCGCCGCCTCGGACGCATTTTCTTATTAGCAATTCTTGGTACTGGCATTTCTTGGAGCAATAGCCGCGCTGTGTTTGCTGGTCTGTCGAATACGGGTGCAAACTTCCGCCGCACGCCTAAATTTGACATCAAGCATAAGAGCGATCGCTGGGACAATAAGGCTTATAAGATTCCCCTCGATGCCACACCTGTAATCGAGCTTTGTCTATGTGTTTATAGTGCGATCGCTTGTTTGATTGCCCTACACAAGGGTTTATACCTGACGCTGCCATTTATGGTGCTATATGCCTTGAGTTATGGCTATGTCGGCGGTCTGACCTTTTGGCAGTCTTGGCAACAATCACGCAATTAACACCTGATAGAGAGCATCTCTGCGCTCTCTATGCTAGCTACAAAAACAAAGAAATATGTGGTCAGTCGTCATCCCAACTTACAATCGCTTGCCGATCTTGCAAAAATGTCTGCAAGCAATGGAAGCGCAAGATTTCGCACAACCTTATGAGATTGTCGTGGTCGATGATGGCTCCACCGATGGCACTGTTGATTTTTTGCAAAGCCATCCTCATCAGTTTCCCCATGTGCGGTTGTTTTTGCAAAATCATGAAGGCGCAGCGATCGCTAGAAATACTGGTATAGATAGGGCGACAGGTGACACGATTGTATTTATTGATAGCGACTTAGTAGTTACGCCAATATTTTTATCAGCTCATGCCCAAGCTCTAGAAAATAGCGATCGCGCATTTACTTACGGTCTAGTCATCAATACCAGCGATTTTGAAAAACCGACTTCGGCAAAGGTCAAAATCCAAGATATCTCGACTGCTTTTTTTGCAACAGGGAATGTGGCGATCGCCAAGCATTGGTTGATTGCAGCAGGCAAGTTTGACACCAGTTTTCGTCAATATGGTTGGGAGGACTTAGAACTAGGTGTACGCCTCAAAAATCTGAGCTTAAAACTCATCAAATGTCCTGCTGCTGTTGGCTATCACTGGCATCCAGCCTTCACGATTGACCAATTACCGCGCCTTGTCAATGTCGAGGCTGAACGCGGACGCATGGGTGTTGTCTTTTATCAAAAACATCCGACATGGGAAGTCAAGTTGATGATTCAGATGACATGGTTCCATGTGTTGCTGTGGGGAGGATTATCTTTTGGTGGATTGCTCAATGAGCGATCGCTACGACCACTGCTGGTATGGCTAATCGACCAAGGCAAGCCCCAACTCGCCCTCGAAATAGCTAGAATTTTCTTGAACTGGTACAACGTACAGGGCGTATATGCCGCCTATCGAGCATCACAGCAGAATTTATGAGAGTCTCCCTCGAATTTCTCTATCACTTTCATTGCGATCGCTGTGGCAAATGGTGGAGTCGTGCCGACATCGAGCCAGAAATCGGTGAACAGGTTTACTGCCCATATTGCGGGCATATTAACCAAGTCGAATCAGTCCAAACTTTTCGGAACTCTGCACGCGGCAGTAGCTGCCTGAGCAAGCGTCCTGACGATAAGTTGCCTAGTTAATTTAATGAGAAACAATAACCAACAATATGAAAGTGGGCTGACTCGACTATAGCAAATTAACTGGATAAGCTCGGACTGCTGTATCTACTGTAGCGATCGCCATATCATTTTGTATAGCTTGACATATCAGCATCCTATCGAATGGATCGCGATGTAGAGGCGGGAGTTTGGCTAGTTGAATCACACTTGCTTGATCAAGATTGAGGTTGAGGATTTGATGGCGATCGCGTTGTTTTGGGAAATAGGTTTCAGGTGATTCTGGTAAAGGTAATTTGCCTAATTGATATTTAACGATGGCTTCCCAAATTGAAACGACGCTCAAATATATCTCGTTGTCTAAATCTTGGATAATGTCCTGAAAGTTTTTTGGTAATTGCCGATCGCTACTAATAAACCACAAAAAAATATGCGTGTCTAATAAAATTTTCATTTTCCTTCAAATGCGCTCAAAATGTCTTCTGGTAGCGGTGCGTCAAAGTCTTCAGGAACAATAAACTCGCCAGCACACAGTCCAAATGGTCGTGACTGTTTGTGGCTATGTGCGATCGAATTTAGTAAATTTTGATTTCTAAAAGGTTCTAAAGGCAGAATATCTTCAGCCGTATCTAAGTCTTCTACCAGAATCCGAATTAGTTTGAGTTTTTCTGATGGGGAGAGTTTTCGTGCGGCGGGAAGCATTTCGGCTAGTGTCATGACTATGTCCCTCTATTTCCAAGATTTATATCTTTGGGCTACTTTCTAATCGCTTTGCGGAAATTTCATTAATCATCGTGGCAAGGGAAGGTTTAATTTCCTGTAGGTTCAGATATTTTTTAACTCATCCAGCTTTTTCGCTTCACTATAGAATAAGCGTTGCGAGATCAGGATATCCGCGACATTAGCATTGCCAAATCATACCCACCACTTCCAAGGCAAAATATTGTTGCAATCATATCATGCTCATTTACAAGCCTTAAATTTTTGAGAATATAGCTATTTTTAGGAAACAAAATCTATGCAAACTTTAAGCAATCCAAATATTATTCTTGAGGGATATCTCGCAGGTGCATCTGACTATATCCCGATCGCTCAAAAATTAGAAAATAAAAACTTATCGGCTAGTG
>JAYTWB010000168.1:0-1804 GCA_043743655.1 Cyanobacteriota bacterium
ATTTTGGTGCGCTACTTAGAGCGTGAAAGATATCGTGTGATTGAGGCGGCTAACGGCATGGAGGCTTTAAAGATTTATCAAGAATATCAACCAGATGTAATTTTATTAGATGCAATGATGCCTGTTTTAGATGGCTTTGACTGCTGTTCACAGTTACAAAATCTTCCTAATGGCGATCACACACCTGTTCTAATCATCACGGCTCTAGAAGACCGTGAGTCTGTAGATCGCGCCTACGAAGTCGGCGCATCTGACTATGTGACTAAACCAATTCATTGGGCAGTACTACGACAAAGAGTGCGCCATCTGATCGAACAATCTTGTTTAAGACAACAACTTGAGGCTGCAAATCAAGAACTCCAAAGATTAGTCTCGATTGACGGCTTGACCCAAGTCGCTAATCGTCGTTGCTTAGATGAATATCTCGATCAAGAATGTAAGCGCGCTAGTAGAGAACAAATCCCGATCTCATTAGTTTTATGCGACATTGATTTTTTTAAAAATTATAACGATAACTATGGACATCAAGAAGGCGATCGCTGCTTACAAGAAGTTGCTCAAGCGATCAGTAAATCCACCAATCGTCCTGCGGATTTAGTTGCCCGCTATGGCGGCGAAGAGTTTGTGATTGTTTTGCCAAATACCGATGCTCGAGGAGGGATGAATGTCGCCATCAGAGCGACCGAAGTGATGCGATCGCTAAAACTACCCCACAGCGATTCCACAGTTGCGCCCTATGTGACGATTAGCTGTGGGGTCGCCACACTTTTGCCATCTCAAGAATTTACACCCACAGATTTACTCAAAGCCGCTGATCGCGCCCTATACAAGGCTAAAGCTGAAGGTCGAAATTGTGTAAGATGAAACCTAGAAACTAAATAGAAAATAATCAAAAAGTAAATAAGAGCGCAAAACTATATGGAATGGCATATTACAGACGCACAAAGTCTAGCAATAATCGATCGCGAGATTGGTGATCATTCGCTCTCCCCCGCAGAATACGAAATTGTGCGCCAAGTAATTTATGCCACCGCAGATTTTGAATACAAAGACATTGTGCGATTTTCTGACCAGTCCTTACAAGCAGGAGCTACAGCCCTCGCCACGCGCGCCACAATTGTCGTGGATGTGCCAACAGTCCAAGCCGCAATCTTCCCTAAAATCTGTAATACTTTTGCCAATCCTATATATTGTGGTGTTGACGCAATAACTCGTCCTCAAAAGGGTAAAACCCAAGCAGCTTGGGGGATCGAGACTTTAGCAAGGCGTTACCCTGAAGCAATTTTTGTAATTGGTGAGTCTCAGACAGCGCTGGCTACGCTGGTGGATTTAATTGAGATGGAGGAAGTCAAGCCTGCCCTAGTAATTGGCACTCCTGCTGGATTTATCGACATTGATGTCATCAAATCACGCTTAAATGATTCACTAATTCCACACATTCGCGTTGATGGTCGTAAAGGTAATGCGATCGCTGCTGCTGCGATATTCAATGCACTCGTCAGTCTGTCATGGCAAGCCTATGGCAATAAATAAGCTTAATAAATAAGCTGTTTAAGACCAGATAAGTCCCGTTAAATTCGCTTCTTGCGTTTGCATTCCCTCAGTAACCGCATCCGCAAGTTTAGCTTTACTTAAGTTTGCCTTATAAAAATTTACCCGCGTCAGATCAGAACCCTGCAGATTTGCCCCAGTTAAGTCTGCCTCGCTCAAATCAGCATCACAGAGACTCGCTCCATACAAACTAGCAAAACTCAGGTCAACCTCCGACAGCGTCGCTTTATTGAGATTCGCCCCATTTAGACTA
>JAYTWB010000169.1:0-5658 GCA_043743655.1 Cyanobacteriota bacterium
TAAATCATCACTTAGGCGACCTAAACTTTTAGGTTGCCCAAGATTACTTCGCTTCCATCCAATTTTTACCCGTGTGAATATCCACTTCCAGCTTTACCGAAAGCTCTATAGCCGATTCCATCGCCGCCTTGATTTTGGGTTGAAGTTCGGCGATTTCATTAGGTGGAACTTCAAACACAAGTTCATCGTGGACTTGCAACAACAAACGCGCCTGATATCCAGACAAAAGCTCATTCACCCTCAACATCGCGATTTTGATAATGTCGGCACTGGTTCCTTGTATGGGTGCATTAACTGCCGATCGTAATAGCGCTGCTTTTTGATATCCGTTAACGTGGCTAAGCCCTCGAAAATAGCGCCGTCTGCCTAATATAGTTTTTACATAGCCATCAGATTCTGCTGCTGCTTCAACACTTTGCATATAACTAGAAATTTTGGCATAACGCTGATTGAACTTGTCGATAAATTGCTTAGCAACTTTAACCGATACACCAATATCGCGGCTAAATTTTTGCGCTCCCATACCATAAATCACCCCATAATTGATGATTTTTGCCAGACGGCGCTCATCGCTAGTTACTTCTTCTTTCTCTAATAAAAGTTGCGCTGTAACTGTATGCACATCTTCGCCTGCGTTGAATGCTCGCATCAATTCGGGTTCTTGACTTAAATGAGCAAGAATCCGCAGTTCAATTTGTGAATAATCTGCCGCCATTAATATCCCATCTGATTCAGGTAAAAATCCTGCTCTAATCCGCTTACTAAAAGCAGTACGAATAGGAATATTTTGTAAATTAGGATTGGAACTACTCAACCGCCCTGTCGATGTCACAGTTTGATTAAAATCTGTATGCACGCGCCCAGTTTTGGCTTGAATCAGCAATGGCAAAGCATCGACATAGGTAGATTTCAGCTTGGCGAGAGTCCGATTTTCCAGAATTGTATCAATCAGTGGATGATCGCCTTCTAATTTATTGAGAACGGCGACATCAGTGGAATAGCCTGTAGCACTTTTACGCGATTTTTTGATAAATTTTTCACCCAGAAGTTCTAAGAGAATTTCGCTGAGTTGTTTGGGAGAATTAAGATTAAACTCTTTACCTGCTTGAGCATAAGCGGCGATCGCTAGAGCATCTAAATCTTTCTCTAATTCTAGAGAAAATACACCCAAATATTCTTTGTCGATCCTGATGCCACGCCACTCCATCTCTGCTAAGATTGGCTCTAATGGCATTTCCACATTTTGGAACAAATCCCAAAGTTCAGGTATTGCGGTCAGTTTTTTCTGCAAGATTGGCACAAGCTGATAGGTAATATAAGTATCCATGCCGCAATATTGGGCAACTTCTGGAATTGCGATTTCAGCGATCGATTTGCGCTTACCAATTAAAGTTTTATAACTAACAGTCCGAATTTGGAGCAAGTCCATAGCCAGATCATCGAGCTTATGACTAGCTTCAGGATCGATCACATAACTGGCGATCATTGTATCGAATATCACACCTGCTAGATCGACTCCAGATGCTTTGAGCATCAAGCGATCAAACTTGGCATTTTGTAAATATTTGGGATAACTAGCATCTTCGAGAATTGGCTTGAGAACTTTTCGCACCTCTTCCCATTTGAGGTTTTGTCCTTCACTATGACTTAAAGGAATGTAAGCAACTTCGCTGATCGAGTCTCCCCAACAACAACCAATTCCGACTAATTCTGATTCAAATGGATTAAGCCCTGAGGTTTCTGTATCCCATGCCACAGGGTGTTTGCTATTGCGGAGAGTTTCTGCGAGATTCTCTAATTTAGCGATCGCATCAATAATCTGCACATCCAACTTTAGTGAGGCTGAAGCGGCAATCGCCTGCTCTGCTTCTTGCTTAGCAAAGTCAAACCACAACTCATCATCCTCCTGCTTTCCAGAAGAATTCGTCTTGCTCCCCTCGCTCTCTGGGAGAGGGGCTGGGGGTGAGGGCTTATGCTGATAATTTCCCGATAATTTAGCATGAATCTGATCAACTCTATTCACAAAAGCTTTAAGTTCCAGCTCTTCCAGTAAAGGAATTAGCTCTGACCTATCAAAACCAGCTAATTTACAATCTGCGATCGCGATCGCCAGCGGTACATCAGTTTTGATTGTTGCCATAAACTGTGAATGTCGCGCATCTTCAATTCCATTTTCTAGCTTGACCTTAATCGCTCCCTTCATCTTCGGTAGAGCTGTTAAAATGTTCTCTAAGTTGCCATATTCTTCAATTAATTTAACAGCCGTTTTCTCACCAATCCCTCTTACTCCTCGAATATTATCTGAAGCGTCTCCACAGAGGGCTTTATAGTCCACAACTTGAGCCGGTAATACTCCTAGTCTGTCTTTCACTTGATCAGCATGATATTCGACAATTTTATCTTTTTGACCTAAGTTTAGTACTGAGATGCGCTTATCGACATCAATCAATTGGAACAAATCGCGATCGCCACTCAAAATTTTGACAGTATATCCTTCTGCACTCGCGACTTGAGATAGAGTTCCCAATACATCATCTGCCTCAAAACCTGCTTGGGTAATTGCGGGTAGATTCATTGCTGCTAAGACTTTCTGTAAGTTCTGCATATCGGGAATAAAACTTTCAGGAGTTTCGGAACGATTGGCTTTGTAAGTATCATCGATTTCATGGCGAAATGTTGGTGCGGCGAGGTCAAAAGCGATCGCCACTGCGGTCGGTTTTTCGCGATCGAGCATCTCGATCAGCGCTTTTAAAAAGCCAAAACAAATGCTAGTCGGGATTCCTGTCGAAGTTCGCAAACCACCTTCGGGATGCTTGCCAAAGGCATAAAAAGCGCGGAACGCGAGAGAATGTCCGTCAACGAGTAAAAATGTGGGGTGAGTTTGTTCGTCTGAATCCATAATATTTTTTAATGTTTTAGCGATCGCTAATTCTAGCTGATTTAACTGCGATCATATTTTGCTTAATTGTACTGTGTGTAAGCTGTTTGATAATAATGCACTATGTAATGACAAGTATTACAAATGTAATATCATCTAGGTTTTAAAAGAATTTTTAGGTTATATTTGTTTTTAGAAATAGTTTTTGGATATTAGGTGCTGTATGACGAGTGAGTCCTTAGTCGAAGTTACTTTTATGCTAGACGATCTCAGTATGACTGACTACGAGCGACAAGAGTTTGCTAGTAAATTGCTTAAGCAGTTACTTGAGCGGAGTTATACAGTCGAACGAACTGTAGATCGCAACGTTAAAGATGGTAGTAAAAGTGTTTTACACAAAGTACCTGGAGCCTTGACAGCTTTACTTAAGCTTGTCGATGTTGTTGACTTTTTTAAATTTGTAGGTGAAAAATTCGCTGAAAAACCGCTGAAGGTTCACCTCATATATACCAAGAGTACACGCGAAGTAACTATAGAAACTATTGGCGAAAAGGCTGCGCTAATAGGTAAGGAGATAGCTAAAGAATTGCTAGATGAAATGGGAAAGGATTCTGCCAATGGTTAAAAGGGCTTTGTTGATAGGAGTGAGTCACTGTTATTCTGAAGACGATCCACTTCCTCGTGAACAAAGGATGCCTATGCTTACGGCTACATCAAAGGATGTAGAAGCTATGATGCGAGTACTGCGAAATCCCGATCTTGGAGCCTTTAATTCTGTTAAACCACTGCTCGACCCAGATTTAATGACAATGCAGAAGGAAATTTACAATTTATTTCAAAATTGTAAAAGTGGCGACTTAGGTTTGCTGTATTTTTCGGGGCATGGAATAAAAAGCAATGATGTGAATGAGCATCTCTATTTATCCACACACACAACTAGCAAGGATAGCATCAAAGCAACGTCTGTACCAGCAAGGTTTATTTCCGACATCATGAACGAACATAAAACTAATCGGCAACAAGTTTTAATTTTGGACTGTTGCTATAGTGGTGCGTTTTCTGGATTTTGGCAATCAAAAGGGGGAAGTCTCAACACAATATCTGAGACCAAGTTAGAAGAAGCGATCGTGATAATGGCTTCTTGTAGCTCAATAGAAGAGTCTTTTCAAGATAAAGAAGGAGAAATGTCAGTTTACACAAAATATATCGTACAAGCAATTGAGTCAGGAGAAGCCAAACAGGATATTAATGGGTTTATCTCGGCAAATGATCTGCATGAATATGCGAAAGTCCATGTTCAACGATATAAGAAAGGGATGACACCAGAAGCCAATATCTTTAAACATGGAAGTAGTATCTTACTATCTAAAGCAAGAGTTGATGCAAAGGTACTATATCGCCGACTTGTAGAAAAATATGCTGAAAATGGCGAGATAACTGGTATTGGGCGCAATATTTTAGATGGTCAACAAAAGACTTGGGGGTTATCCAAAGAAGATGCTATCAAAATAGAGAATGAAGTCCTAGAGCCAGATCGTCAACGCTTGAGAAACATAGAGAAATACATAAAAGCTCTAGAGAGCGAAATTAAAAAGCAATATCCTATGACCAATAGAGTCCGAGAACTGCTAGATGATTTACTACATCACTTAAAATTGAGAGAAGAAGATATTAGTGAAAGGCAAGAGCAAGTTATTGCTCCTTATGCAGCAAAAGAAGCTGAACTGGAACGATCACGACAGTTAGAAATAGAAAAACAAAGAAATGTAGGGTCAAAAAAGCAGAAAGAGCTAGAAAAAGAGAAACAAAGACGAGATGAACTAGAGCAAAAAAGACAACGAGAAGCTACCCAAAAAACTAAAAAAATCCAGCAAGAATTGGCGGAAAAAAGACAACGACAAGAAGTTACTGAACAAAAGAGAATTCAAAAACGAAAAGCCATTCAAGCTAGAAATGCATTTATCCAAAACTTACCTTGGGAAAGCTTATTTTTAATATCAATATTCCATTTTATTCCATCATTTGCCTTGGGGGCTCATGTTGTACCTGGTTATGAATTTGCTTTTACTTTCGCTGTTGGTATCGCTCTTGCTGGAAATGTGGTTTGGGCTTTATCTGGTATTGAGAACATAGCTTTAATTACTACAAGGTTTGGTGTGAGTCTTCTTGGTGCTGGACTGAATGGTTGGTCATCAGCTTTATCTTTATTTATATTTTTGTATTTTGGTTGGCTTTTGCGATGTTATTTTACTGGAAAAAGCATAGACTATAACTTATTTCCTTGGACTTGGATTTGGAATTTGTCTTGGACTTGGGGAGTACTCAGAAGTTTGGCTAGATCTGAAGCGGAAGCAGCAGGTTTATTAGTTCTTTGGGCTTGGGCTGTCTTCTGGATTTGGATAGGGAAAAAAGCTGAAGAGAAGTTAGAGGTTTATTTCAATCGTGGGCATATTTTTTTAATTTTAGCCTTTGACTCAACTGCAAGTGTAGCTATAGGAGGTTTACTAGGCTGGTTACTAAGAAACGTTAAACCTTAACTTTTCCTAATCAGAAGAGATATCACTAAAAATACTGTGTGAATAAGCGAAATTCGGAACAATAGGAGTAAATAAAATGACTGCCAAAGAACAACTTTTACAAGAGATTCAACATAGTCCAGAAACACTCATCCAAGAAGTTCTAGACTTTTTACTTTTTGCTAGAGACAGAAACTATCCATTCTTGAAAACTAAAGTAATAGTACAACAAGAAACCCATCAACCCATTTGGGAATTTGCACA
>JAYTWB010000170.1:0-4215 GCA_043743655.1 Cyanobacteriota bacterium
AGTGGATATACGGCATCACCAACACTAAAATTGAGCAAATTACCACCGCGCCCATCTGCAACTAACATCACACTGGCATTGTCAAGTCCCCAAAACTCTTTGACTGCCCGCCCTGGAGTGCGGTCAACTTGAGTGAGAACACGCAATTTCCAGCCCGTCTTGTCTTCAAATTTTGTCAATTTCTGATCTAGGGCAATTTCCTCAGAATCGGCTAGAAAATTCCCTAGATCAATTACATTTGTATATTTTTCGGGTAGTAGCTCTGGCGAGTCAAAGGCATAACTAGGAGCGATATTGGTACAGGCAATCGCTAATGGTAAAAATACGGCGATCGCCCAAATTATAAATTTCGGGATAAATCTGGAGATAAGCTTTTGAAAAATTTTGGGGAAACTTGAAAAAGTTGGTTTGTTCATGAGTGTTTTACAAGTGTTTTTTTAAAGGTTTATCTTAATATTTCTTAATATCTTAGCAGGGGTATATAGTTTAGTTAATTACTCTCACTATTTTTATTTAGTACTTTTATTTAATGGCAAACCCAATTCAGTGGTATCCCGGACATATCGCCAAAGCTGAAAAACAATTATTAGAACAGCTTAAGTTGGTTGATGTGGTTATTGAAGTGCGAGATTCTCGTATTTTAATGTCTAGTAAACATCCCAAAATCGAAAAGTGGGTGGAGGGAAAGTCGCATATCTTAGTATGTAATCGGATTGATGCCATATCTGCGACTGTGCGATCGCACTGGACGCGCTGGTTTACTGATCAAGGACGCACTGTCTACTTCACCGATGCCCAAGCTGGCAAAGGGATGATCGACTTACTCAAAGCAGCCCAAGTGGCGAGTGAAAAGGTAAATGAACGACGGGCGGGTCGAGGAATGTTGCCTCGTCCTGTCAGAGCGGTAGTAGTCGGCTTTCCGAATGTGGGCAAGTCGGCGCTGATCAATCGGTTACTCAAGAAAAAGGTAGTTGCTAGTGCCAATAAACCCGGAGTGACACGTCAGTTGCGCTGGATTAGAATTTCTGACGAGATTGAGTTGCTTGATACTCCTGGGGTAATTCCACCTTTGCTACATGATCAAGATGCGGCGATGAAGTTAGCGATTTGCGATGATATCGGTCAAGCTGCTTACGATAATGTATTGGTAGCCGCTGAAGCGGTAGATTTACTGATCAAATTAAATGCAAAATTGAGCAGTCGCTATGTGATTGATCCATTAACCGTAAGTTCTGGTATCGAGTATATTCACCAAGTCGCGACTTTAAATAAATTTCAAGGTGATTTAGATAAAGTTGCCAGACTAATTTTGTATGATTTTCGTAAAGGGAAACTGGGTGCGCTCGCTTTAGAATTTCCACCGCTATATTAAAAAAATTTAAGTACATGACAACTAGCAAGACTTTCAACAAAATTTATTTAAAAGGGGTGCGAGCCTATGGATATGTGGGATATCTGCCCGAAGAAAATGTACTAGGACAATGGTTTGAGGTTGACGCAACGCTATGGGTTGATTTTGAAAAATCGACCCATAGCGATGAAATCGAAGATACTGTCAATTACATATCTTGCATTAGCAAAGTTGAGACGCTGATTCAAACTCAGAAGTTTAAACTAATCGAGCGTTTGGTCGGCGCGATCGCGGATAGCCTCCTTGAAGACAAAATGATTGAACAGGTCGAAGTGCGGGTGATAAAGCGTCCGCCGATTCCCAACTTTCAAGGCTCAGTTGCTGTCGAAATAGTGCGATCGCGATCGCAACCTTCTCATGCAAAAGCAACTATCAAAGATGCTACAAAAGCTGAAACGAAACTGGAATCAGTACTGGAATCAATCCCAAAATCGCAAATTGCAGATTCAGGCGAAGTAAAAATCATCAGTATGCATACCGATGGCGCTTGTTCTAAAAATCCAGGGCCAGGTGGTTGGGGCGTAGTCATTCATTTCTCAGATGGCAGTACCAAAGAACTCGGTGGTGGTATTCGCGAGACGACTAATAATCAAATGGAATTACAAGGCGCAATTTCGGCTTTAGAGTTTTTCGCTGCCCAAAAACAATCTACGCCTGTCGATTTTTATACCGATAGTAAATATGTCCTTGACGGAATTACTAAATGGATTAAAGGCTGGAAAAAGAACGGCTGGAAAACCAAAGATAACAAGCCCGTAAAAAATCAAGAATTTTGGCAACAACTCGATCCTCTTAATTCTTCTAATATCCGATGGCACTGGGTAGAGGGACATTCTGGCGATCCTGATAACGAACGTTGTGATGCGATCGCCCGCAGCTACACCGCAAAATATGCCTAAAAAATCTCTAAAAAAGAGACTCGCATTGTGAGTCTCTTTTTTAGGGATTTGCGATCGCTTAATTCAGCAATAAACTAGCCCTGAAGATCAGGCGGCGCAAAATCAAAGGGAAGTTCGTTATTAATTGCTTGAATTTGTTTAACTTCGTAAGCATTCACCTCATTGATATAAGGAATCAGAATTTGCTTGAGCCGATCTCGATAAAACCGATGCAAACTGTAATTTGGCGTAGCAGGAAACCCGCGCCGCTTTTTGTGTTGTCCACCTGCCCCTGGATCGAAGCGCTTAATTCCCTGCGCGATCGCCCATTCAATCGGTTTGTAATAACAAGCATTAAAGTGCAAGCAGTCTATTTCTTGGATTGCTCCCCAATAGCGTCCATAAAGTTGATCATCTTTACGAATACAAAAAGACATTCCCAAAGGTTGAGGATGATCCGCAATCTCACCTGCCACAAACACAAGGCGATCGCGAAAACAATCGGCGAGATTTTCAAAAAATTTGAGATTCAAATACTTGCTACCACCCCAAAACTTATTGCAATGATCGTTATATAGCTCATACATATAGCCATAAAAGTAAGGCGGTATTTCTTCGCCTGTATAGACCTTCATCATAATCCCTGTACTTTCCACTGACTTACGTTCGCGCTTAATATTGCGGCGCTGATTGGCATTAAAGTTTTTGAGATAGTCATCAAAATCCGTAAATTCTTGATTTTCCCAAACATAACTATGGTGCATCCAAGTTGTGAATCCTCGCGACTCCAACTCATGCTTCCAACTAGGATCAACATATAAAAAATTACAGCCTGACATCTGATAGCGATCGCACAAGCGGTCAATCTCGGTAAGCATCAGATCATAAATTTGAGAGAGTTCTTGATTCGAGACCTCAGTGCGATCGCTCAACTCAGGATGCACCAAAAAGCGATAACCCACCGCAGGCGTAAACGGAGCCATCCCTAATAATTTCGGATAATACTCAATTCCCAATCGATGGGACAAATCTGCCCATTGGTGGTCAAACACAAACTCACCCTGACTATGCCTCTTTAAATACAAAGGTGCAGCCGCTACTAAAATATCCCCTTGCCATACTAATAAATGACTTGGTAGCCATCCTTGCTGAGCGATCGCGCAGCCTGAAGCTTCCAGATTTGAGAGCCATTCCCATTCAAAAAAAGGTGTTGCCAAAGGTTTCGCTAAAACATTCCAAGACTCGGACTCGACCTTACTAATCGTATTTACCCAAGTCGTTGTATAGCCCAAAGAATGTTGCAACATAGTTAAATCTGGTGAGTACTTAGACAATTTATTTGCTACACATAGCTTAACAAGTCTAAGCGATCGTAAATCCTTACTTACGCGTCCCAGCAAACCTTTAGTAAAAAATTGAATTGAACAATATTAAGACATGGGTCTAGTAGCTTTCTGCTAGACTCATTCAGTTTTTGAGGGTAAAAGCAAAGGTGTCGCTTTACGACACCTTTGCTTTTTATGATCCCTTCTTCGGTAAAATGAATAAAAATTTATTATTTTCATAATCTTTATTAAAAGGTAAACGAGCATTGCGTAAAGTCGTTATTGCTGGCAACTGGAAAATGTATAAAACCCAGTCTGAAGCCAAAACATTTTTTTCGGAATTCCCTGCCCATCTCAAAGCCACGGCAACCGAAGCCGCGATCGCCGATCAACAAATCCTTATTTGTGTTCCCTATACCAATCTCGCGATCTTGCAAGCAGTTGTGCCAGCGATCGGCAACTCTAATTTCAGTATTGGCGCTCAAAATGTCCACTGGGCAGAAAACGGCGCATTTACAGGCGAAATTTCAGCCCTGATGTTGGTTGAGCTTGGCATCAAATATGTCATCATCGGTCACAGTGAGCGCCGTCAGTTTTTTGG
>JAYTWB010000171.1:0-16868 GCA_043743655.1 Cyanobacteriota bacterium
CCGAAGGGTGCTTTTTATTTGTGTTTTTTATTTCTATTTATACTTTAGATTTTGCTTCGATCGCTTCCAATCGACTCTTAAGCTCTTGATTGTCTTTACGAACTTGATCAAGCTCTTCGCGTAATTGCTTCAGCCCTGCATCTTTGCCGATCGCTTTCTGCACCCGCTGCACTGCTTCATCCGCAGCACGGCGGACGCGTCCATCAGGAGTAGAGTCAGATAGCGATCGCAATACACCGATCGCCATCACACTATCAACTTGACCGAGCGCCGCCACCGAAGCCATTTGGGTTAAGAAAAATGTTTCTTGAGCGATTACTTTCAAGCGATTGAGAATCTGTTCCGTTTTTGGTTTTGATTGAGACTTACCCATCGCCCCCAATGAACGAATCGCCGCTAGACGCAAAGGTTGCGGGACATCAGCTTCAGTATATTTGATGACAGTTTCTAAAGCCTCATCAGAATCTTTGATTTTGGCTAAACCTGCGATCGCACCTGATCGCACCACTTCATTCCAACCTGATCGCTCTTTGAGAACTGTTTGTAATAATTTCACAACTTTCGATGGTTCGCGATCGCTACTCAAAGTCGCCGCCAGATCACCGATTAGTCTTGCCGCTGTCGCTTCGACAATGTAGCTAGGATCACCTTTCTTAATAAATGGTTTGATCAGATCAAGGCTTTTCTGCACCTTATTTTGAGCCAAACCACTAAGTACGGCTGTTCTCACCTTCGCATTTTCATCTTCTAGCCCGTTAGCCAAAGCTTCAAAAGCTTGATCAAGCTTAATGCTAGCCAGATTTTCGGCAATCTCGACCCGCACACCCCAGAAAGACTCTTCCAAGAGCGCTTTACCAAGAATTTTCACTGATTCCAAACCAGCTTTTTTAGCGAGAGCTTCAGCAGCTTGGATCCGCGCCAGCGGATCGGGGTCGTACTGCAAGCCAGCTTTGAGTTCGGCGATGCCATATTCGAGCGTGACTTGTTTAAGATGATTGTTGTGGCGATCGAAGCTAATGTAATTGGGCTTTTGCTTTAATGGGAAGTAAAAAGCTTGGTCTTTCTCAAATACACGCACTGTGAAAACTTGAGTTTCCGAGGATTCTGCAAATCCAAAACCAATCGGAATCTTGAGGTCAAAGAGTTCATCTTGAGTTTGCGAAACTGTGACCTTAGCGAGATTGTTCTCGCTGTCCCAGCTATAGCCTATCTTATATTCAGGATGTCCGCCTCGAAATACATATTGATCGAAAAGGAACATACAGTTTTTGCCAGTTGCCTCTTCGATCGCTCTGAGTAAATCGATTGTCTCAACAGTCTTGTGAGCATTAGTTCGCACAAAATGATGAATCGCTTTCCAGAATAAATCATCGCCTAGCTCAGAACGGAGCATGTGATAAACACAGCCGCCTTTCTCATAGATATGGCGATCGTATAACTCGATCGCTTCGCGATAAACATGCGTGACCATCGGACGGCGATAGCGATCGCGATCTTCAGTAATATAGTTACGCGCCTCGCCAAGCCGATAATAGGCAGCTTCTTCGGCTCCATATTCATGATCTGTCCAAAGGACTTCCGCATAAGTTGCTGCACCTTCTTTTACCCATGCGTGCGACCAATGCTTAATCACCAATAAGTCGCCAAACCATTGATGCGCTAGTTCATGAGCTACGAGACTTTCACTAGAACGATTATCCAGCGCGGCTCTCTGATCCAACACACAACGATCTGTCAGTAAAGTAGTGGAAGTATTTTCCATCCCACCAAAGATAAAGTCAGCCACGCAAACCTGTGCATATTTAGGGAAAGCATAGTCATAACCATATTTCTGACTAAAGAACTCGATCATGCGCGGCGTTTTGCCCATCGTCAAGATTGCTTCTTCGGCAGTGCGAGACTTATCGACATAATAAGTTACGGGTTTTCCTTTCCATTCATCCTTCACTTCCACAAAATCACCAATCGCCAAAGTCATCAGATAGCTCGGATGCACTTCTTTTTGTGACCAGTGATAAGTCTTCTCTTTTTTATGATTAGTAACTTCTATCAACTCTCCATTAGAAATCACAATCAAGTCTTTGGGAACTCGAATCCGAATCTCGGAAGTGGCAAGTTGCCCAGGATAATCAAAACAAGGAAACCAGTAACGCGAGTCTTCATCTTCGCCCTGTGTCCAGACTTGAGTTGGTTTATTTGGTTGCGCTTCTGTCGGCTTGACAAAGTAAATACCGCGTTGGGGTTGTTCGGCTGCATAAGCGATCGCAATCTCAATCGGGACACCAGCCTGAGTGGACTTATCTAGATAAATCTTGAGAAATTCCCCATCATAATCGAATTTGCATTTAGCTTTGTCAAGATCAGGCTTTGCCTCAATGCGATCGCTAATGGTCACACTGTCAATCCGCAAGCTCACAGCATCCAAATCTAGTTCAGTAATGCCATCGCGCACAGGTCGCAGCCGAATCTTGCAAGTACCTGCGATCGCTTGCTGAGCAATGTCCAACTCCAAATCTAGAGCAATATGCTCAACCTGTCCTGGGCGGTCAGGATTGTAATGTGGTTTTGCGCCTGGCATTTGAAAGGACTTGTGTTTCTTCGATTTGTCACTTTCTCCATCCCAGAAGCCTAATTCTGAACAGCTATCCCAAGATTTGCGCGTCATAAAACTCGATCTCTAATACTTGCCTTGATTTCACCATAGTATAGCAATCTCAAAAAAAGTTACAAACATGACACTTAAACCTGAGAGAATTTCTAACAATTCGTTACTGGTATTCAGGCATCTCTAGAGAGACTGGAGAAAACTCTAGTTGAACTGCGGCTTGTCTGACTTTCGCGGCAAAGGCGAGAGGATCGAGGTCAAATTGCTCGAATAGTTCGCGCCCGCGCAAACACCTTAACTCAGGACTTTCAGCCGCACCACTTACTACCCACAACACAAAGTCTTTGTTGCTACGAGCATTCTCAATCTCGATCGCTGATATTGCAAATGACTCGCGATCGCTAGTAAAGCTCTTAATCACGACTGCTTCGCAAAGATCATCCTTGACACATTCGAGATCGTAACCAACTTGAGACTTATCAACTGATCGCACCATCCAGCCGTCACGCATATATTGTGCCATCACGGAGATCATGGCGAGTTTTTCGGCAGTGCTAGGGTCTTCTATCGAGAAGGGAATCGGTTTTTCGATGATTCTTTCGACCACGCGATCAATAAATTTCTCAACTATGCGATCAACTTCTACTACTCTCTCAACTTCTACAATCTTCTCGATCTCAATAAATTTCTCGACCTCAACAAATTTCTCAATTTCGACAATCTTCTCGACCTCAATAATCTTCTCAACTTCCACAAGTTTCTCGATTTCAACAATCTTTTCAACTACTTCAGAACTAGAGAAAGCGGCGATCGCAGTTTCATGCGTATCTGGAAGCAAATTAGAAGCAGGAATAGCGATCGCTGGAGAGTCAATAATCAGATCGCTAGTTTCTTGATCCTCAATCTGGATAAAAACTTCGGCGACAGGTTCAGCAGAAGGGGCAATCGCATAAATACTTCTTGGTCTTGCTTTGGGCAAAGAATCGATGGCGAGAGTTTCTAAAAATTCTTTAGCTTTTCGAGCTTTTTCAGGTTTGCCTTGCGTTTGAAATAAGACGATCGCTTTGCGAAGATCATCACCTGCTAAAGTTTCGTCAGCAATGCTAGGCTGAGCATAGGTTAAGCCGCGGTAGTAATATGCCTCGACATTACTAGGTTGCAAATCGATCGCGTAACTAAAGTCCCGCAGCGCTTCAGGAAATTCTTTGAGAATATAACGCGATCGCCCACGCCGAAATGCAGCTAAGTCGCGATCAGGATTTGCCTCAAGGGTGCGGTCATAGCAAGCGATCGCCTGTTCGTAACTTTTGAGCTTAAAGAACGTATTCCCCAACGACATATGCGCGTCAGCATAATTCGGATCAATGGCGATCGCGGCTTGAAAATCTGTCATCGCTTGCTGAAGCTGTCCCAACAAAAAATTAATTTCGCCACGCTTGAAATAAGCAATCCGTGCTTTGTCAGGACGCATCGAAATCGCCTTGCCGTAGTCTCCGACTGCCTTAGCATATTCGCGCAAACTGACATGAGCATCACCCAAACCTAAATAAGCCTTGATAAAGTTAGGATTTAGCTTCAGCGCTTGCTTAAATGACTCCAGCGCATCTTGCGGAAAGCCTTGCTGAATGTCTTCTAAGCCCCATCGATAATACACATCAACTAGACTAATCCCCTTGCCCGCCCGAAATGCTTTTTGAGTTTGACGCTCCCACTCGCGATCGAGCATCTGCACATATTCTTCACGAAATACACCCGCATCAGTTTGCGGCTCAAGGGGCATCCCTTGAAAACTCGGTAACTGGCGTAAATAATCAGACCGCAGCGGCTCATCAAAAGTTACACAGGCATCCCAAGCCACCCACACCCGAAGATTATTAGCTTGTGAGTCGATGTCATAAGCTTCGCTGAGTTCGCGATAGCGTGCCGATCGCTGCTTGAGTTGATATTCGCGATCAGCAGGAACCACTGTCCCTGATGCAAAGTAGCCCTGATTAGCACTGCCAATCCGTTTAAAATAAGCGCGATCGCCCACCTTGAGTGTTTGAATATTGCCGCAGTTCCAAGTCACGATATACTGCTCCCCCTCAGTAATATCCGCGATCGCTTCACGAATAAAATCGCGAATCTCTGGCTCTGTCTGCTCATTACACAGAAAAATTCTTGTGACCATAATCAAATTATGCTACAGCTTAAGCGGCTAACTGTGGTTAATTTTATCGCACTCGCTAGCGAAAAGCTCAGAACAAGCCGAGAAAAAGCAAATAATAGCCTGATCGCCTTTTACGTTCTGACAGGTTTATGAGTATGGCGATCGCTGGTTGTTTTTTTAAGGGATAATTGCTAGTGGGTTAATTTTTGGGAGAATTGTGCATGACCAGTCATTACAAAATTGAGGCGTTTTGGGATCAAGAAGCTCAAGTCTGGGTTGCCGAAAGTTCAGATATTCTTGGCTTGGTGACGGAGGCTGATAACCTTGATCGACTAACTAATAAACTTAAGCAAATGATTCCTGAATTACTTGCCGCTAATCATCATATGGCTGTTGAGAAAAACAAAAATATTGCATTTGAATTAATAACTCATAGACAAGAGTTAATTCAGGTGGCTTAAAACATGGCGAGTTCTTTTACCCCCGAATTAAAAAAATTGCTTCTAAAAGCAAGTTGCTACTTTGAGCGTCACGGGAAGGGAGATCATGAGATTTGGTATAGCCCAATTACCGAGCGGTGTTTCGTTGTCGATAATGCGATCAAGTCTCGACATACAGCTAATGCTGTTTTAAAGCAAGCAGGATTAGTAAAGGCGTTTTAATGAATCCCTAAAATTCAGAATTTGGAAACATAAAAATTAGAAATATTATCAATAGATTATAGATTGTTGAGTAGAGTGGCATAGCGATCGCCTATTTATTTCATAGGTAGAATTGCTT
Source organism: Cyanobacteriota bacterium (assembly GCA_043743655.1). GTDB lineage: Bacteria > Cyanobacteriota > Cyanobacteriia > Pseudanabaenales > Pseudanabaenaceae > Pseudanabaena. The sequence goes on from JAYTWB010000171.1 coordinate 5,535, forward strand.
GATTGCTGATAGGTTTGTGAGTATGGCGATCGCATCACTAAATATCTAAATTTTACATATTTTTAAAATTTTTAATCCTTAGAAAATTTAGAAAAAAGGACATAAAAGTATTATTCTAAAAATAGTGAGTGTGGTCTTTTTTAGGTTTGGTGTTGCTCTAATTGCTGCAAATTTCTGGGGAATAGTCCTTAAAATCTATCGAGAGTCAATCAAGATGTCTATAAATAATACTGAGATTCGCTTGCTTCTAAATCTATGGGATTTGGGGAAAGGTCAAGGGGTGGTGAGTAAGGGCAAGCTGTTAAGGTCTGCTAGTAAGGATAAAGTCAAGTCAGATGCCTATAAGAATACTTTGCTGTCATTGACTGATGGTGGGGTGATCGCTGTTTCTAAGGAGAAACGTACTGAAAAGTATTCGTTGTCGGATGTGGGTTTGCAAAAGTTGGTTAATGGTTTGCGATCGCCTGATTTTAGGTTTGATGGGGCATTAGTAGGCAGTCGCTTAGCTAATGCGGCTTTGAGTTTAGCTTGCCAAAATCAAGAGCAGTCTGTCGAGTCTGCACCAAAAATCTCGACCTACGATGAGTTTAAGGCTGTGGCTTTAGAAACTTACGATCAGCTTAATCGTGATTACAACTTTGATAATCTTGTCCCTATTTATCGGATTAGACGAGAGATTGGTGAGCGAGTAACGCGATCGCAGTTCAGCGACTGGATGCTAGAGCTTCAGTCAAATGAAATTTTGCAACTTCAAGGCGGTGGGGTAGAAGATGATGCACCCGATAAACTTGAAGACTCCATCCTGACAAAAGTAAGCGGATTGCGTTGTTATGCAAAAAAACTAGCTGACTAATTGCATTTATTTTGTTTCTCTCATTTCCTCACACGCAAAGCTTTGAAATAATAGAACCTTATGTCTAGTCCCGAAAATATTGATGACACTATTAAAAATAGCAACCCTTTTTCCATCAAATTTGTTGACCAACATCATATTTGGGGAGAGAGTTTTCCTGATGTCCCAGAAATTAATGCTCATATATCCGATGCAGTTTTTAATGCTATTGATCAAGTATCAAAAAATGAACTTCCGTCTATCGGCATCATTATTTCTGGGGAAAAAGGTTTAGGAAAAACTCAAATCATTAGCCGTATTCGTCATCGCCTTCAAGCTGAAGGGAGAGCATTTTTTGTCTACATGGGTAACTATGGCGATTTGGATTATATAAAATCTGAATTTCTCCAAACTTTAACTTCTAGCCTCAAGAGAATTGGGGTTGAGGGGGTAATGCAATGGCAAGAACTAGCAGCAAATATGTTTTTCACTGCTAAAGGCGATCGCCCCTGCACGCCGAAAGAATTAGCTAGTGGTAAATTTGCCGCAATCGTTAACCACAATCCTAAAATTCCTGAGAACTGGGCAAATAGTATATGTGCGAAAAAGCCTGAGCTAAACAATCCCTATTTAGTCAAGGCAATTTTGTGGACACTTTCAGAAAATCATGCCCCTTATGCGATTAGTTGGCTAGCAGGGCAAGAGCTAACTCAAGCTAAGGCTGATGAGCTAGGTTTGCCAAATAATTCACAGAAAACTGAATTAGCGACTTTCAAAACAACCTGTGAACTTTTATCTTTGATTGGGAACTACAGCAATTTAGTATTTTGTTTTGATGAACTAGACGATCCAAGCAATAACACTAGGGGATTTACTAGAGCGCAGGTTGTCGCAGCACTAGCAAAAGATTTGAGAAATGCTATTAGTAAGTGTGTTTTGCTCATGGCGATGTATCCAGCAACTTTAAGAGATGAGATTAAATTAGCTCAAATGCAAGGTGCATCGTATGATCGCACTGCTGACAAGGTTTTAGAGCTTGACTATCTCAATCCTGACACATCAGTTTCGCTTGTGCGTAAATGGCTAGAAGATTTCTACGCAAGTAAAGAACTTACTCCACCACATCCACTTTATCCTTTTGATGAGTCTGAAATTAGAGAGATTGGGAAAGAACGTCCAACTGCTAGAGCTATTCTAAAATGGTGTTCTGAAAATTGGAAAATTCAAGATAATTTATCAGATTCAACTAAATTCAAGAGTGAAGCCGAAAACACAGGTAAATCTGAAAATGTTGGCAAGGGAGTCAAAGAAGAAACAGAAGAAAATAAATTCGATTTTAATCTTGTTAGAGATGCATTTGAGAACGCACTGGCAGTTGTTGAAGAATCAATTGATGAGTGCATAGTAGATAATGCTCTGATCGGAGATGCTCTTTGGTTTGCTTTCATTTCATTAATTGACGAAGAAATTGATGGCATCGAAATAACTGATGTTGAATGGATTGATGAAAAAGCTAAAGCGGCTGATCAAGGTTATTTACATTTAAAAATCATTGCTAAGGAAAATGGCAAGATCGTTAAAATTGGCGTAGCTGCCATTTTGAATGCAACTGGAAAATTTGTTGGTGCTGCTTTAAAACGCTTAATTGATTACAAAAAATTTGATTTTACACGCGGATGTTTAGTTCGTTCACTACGAATTGCCAAAGGTGCTGCCATACCACAAGAATGTGTCAGGAAACTACTAAAAGAACAGGGTGGGGAATGGGTAGTTTTAATTGAAGAGCATATCAAGCCGCTAATAGCTCTTTCTTCAGTTTATGCGAGGATTGAAGATTATGAGTTGACTGAAGAACAACTGTTTGAATTTACTGCTGAAAATCGCCTAGTTATTGATAATCCTCTAATTCGGGAGATTTTGAGTGATCCATCTGGTCAAGAACCCTCTGAGCTAATTGATGACGATTTGCCTATTAGTGTTCCTAGTAACAATTCAAATAATGATGCAGGGGAGATATCACTATAATGATTATCAAGTCTATCGATATTCCTAATGCCTTACGCCTAGATTCTCAGATAGTTGATAATCTAATACAAGGGAACGTTATTACGGCAATACCGCGCACTTTTACCAATGCTGGACGAACTTTTGCACTTTATCCAGATCAGCCAGACACAGAGACAGTCACAATCTCAGCTTGGGCAAGATGTGAGCAATGCGATATAGTCGATGAGTCTAAGCCATTAGATATTATTTCGCATTACACAGCTATCCCAATTCAACGCTTACAAGAATTAATTGCAGCACATGAATCATTTTTTCTTATCTATTTAAGAGTTTACAAATTAACCAAACCAGTCACAATTCCTGCTAGACCTCAAGGTCAATATGTAGCTTTACCTGATCGCTTAAAAGTTGATGACTCATCACCAGTATTGAGTAACCAAGATTTTGCAAGAATTAAACAGCAATTAGAAAATCTAGAGCCGCCAGAATCCTTAGACACCAAAATTCAGAGATTATTAAATGAGGTGGAAAGTGAGCGTAAAGCAAAACTATTAAAAAACAATAGTTGGATTCAGACAATTTCAACTTTAGGCGATCGCAGTATCGAGCTAGAAGAGAAAAAAAACACATATCAAGCTGGCACTGACTTTGAAAATATTGCAAAGCAAGGTTTAGAATTTCTAGGATTTACAATTGATGAATCTCATAAAGGCGGCGCAGGAGGATTAGATTTATTTTGCTCTAAACCTTATCCGTTGATAGGTGAGTGTAAAGCAGGAAAAAGTATTCCTAGTGGTACAACTGAGGAATTGATTAAACTTGGTGGAATGAGACTAGAGACAGAACAACAATTTCGAGCCTCTACAAAATTGATTATTGGTGCTGGAAATCCAACACCCGATGTAATCACAGCCGCCTATAAATGGAAAGTTAGTATTATTAAAGCCATGACACTACAAAAACTTGTTGAACTCAAAGCCAAATATGATGGTGCGATTAATCTCTTTGAACTTAAGAAATATCTGCAAGCAGGACAAATTGATGAAGAGATTGGTAAGTATATCCATAAAGTTGAAAGCGATATTAAACTGCGATCGCGCATTGTCCAAATCGTTAAAGAAGAACAAGATGAAACCCAAGATATTTCTGTTACGGAAATCAGATCAACCTACAATGCAAAATATGTGAAGTCTCCAGCACCAAAATTAATTGATTCAGTTGTCAAAGACTTACTGATCGAGCTTTCTTCGCCATTGGCAGGATATTTGGGAAGAGTTGAAGAGAATGGGAAAAAGTGCGATCGCTTTTACTACTTGAGAGATTTACCGATAGAAAAGGAGATATGATATGACACTAAAAGAACTACAACCACAACTACTAAACCTAACCCCCGAAGAAAAATCTCAAGCAATCCAAATCCTAGTCCAAAGCCTCAGCAACACATGGCAAGGCATCGAAAAAAATCCGAGAGTCATGGGCGGCGATGCTTGCATTCGTCAAACCCGCATCCCCGTATGGCTACTAGTGAGCCTCCAACTTCAAGGCGCAAGCGAAGCCTACATCCTCGAAGACTATCCCACCCTATCCGCAACAGACCTAGCAAACGCATGGCGTTACGCCGAAACTCACCCCAATGAGATAGAAGCAGGCATTCATCGGCAAGAGGCAGCTTAACATGGCACGTCTTTATGCTGATGAGCAATTCCCCAAAATAGTCGTCAAACTACTTCGTGGGCTAGAGCATGATATGTTGACAGTTCAAGAAGCAGGAAAAGCCAATCAAAGAATCCCCGATGAAGATGTATTAGCCTTTGCGATCGCTGATAACCGCGCTGTATTAACGATTAACCGAAGCGACTTCATTCGACTGCATAACCTAAAACTTCCTCATGCAGGTATTATCGTTTGCACAGAGGATATCAATAGACAAAGACTAGCTAATCAAATCCATGAGGCAATTACTGCCACAAGAAATCTAACCAACCAGCTAATTCGCATAAATCGCCCTAGTAAATAGATATTTCTTCGCCATTAGCAGGATATTTAGGAAGAGTTGAAGAGCATGGAAAAAAGTGCGATCGCTTTTACTACCTGCGAGATTTACCATTTAGTTAAAATAAAACAAAAAATTGGAGTACAAACAATGCTTATATCCAATCAAACCATCCAAACAGATTATGCACTTCAAGACTTAATCATTTTTTGAGATAGGCGATTAGGTATTGTTGACTGGATAGGCGATCGCTGGTTATGGCAAATATGCTACCCAATTTTGAAAAATCCTATATTATGGTAAACATAGTCTAAATTTGCGCCGTGAGGCGTTATGAGTATGCAAATTAGTTATCGATTAAATGCTAATGAACTTGACAACAGTTTCCTAGAAAGTTTAAAAGCAGCTTTCCAAAACAAAGAAATTGAAATAGTTGTATACGAAAGTGATGAAACTACTTTTCTATTACAAAATCCCGCTAATAGAAAAAGACTTTTAACTGCGGTTGAGAATATTCACAATCGGCGTAGTCTTGTAGAGCTTAATTGGGATAATATTTAATGAGAAGACGCATCCTATTTGAAGCAGAAGCATTTGAAGACTATAACGCATGAGCAAAAGCGGATCGCAAAATTCACAACAAAATCGGAGAACTTATTAAAGACATTGAGCGATCGCCCTTTTCGGGCATCGGTAAACCTGAACCATTGAAATATGGACTCAGTGGATTTTGGTCAAGGCGTATTAGCGATGAACATCGTCTCGTTTATCAAGTTAGTGATACAGAAATCCTAATTGCTAGTTGTAAAAATCATTATGAATAACAGAATCAAGTCAAAGCGATCGCTACTTAATCACTTTTTGAGATAGGCGATTAGTTATTGTTGACTGGATCGGCGATCGCTATTTATGGGGAATGGATAGGCGATCGCTGCTAAACTGTAGATATTAAGGACAGATTTAGTAAATGCAATGAATACACCTAATAATATTTCCATTGTTGATCAATCTCCTCTTTCCACAATTCCAGTAACTGAAATACGGAATCGGCTTAATGAAGCAATTAACCAGCTATCTCCAGAAAGATTAAAAGTAGTTGCAGATTTTGCAGCATTTTTAGCTAATGCTGAAAGTGAAGCTGCAACTCAAGAATTGTTATCGATTCCAGGATTATTAGAGCGCGTCAAACAGAACCAAGCAACACCTAAAAGCCAATATGTAAATTGGAGAACAGTGCGTTCTGATGTATGAAGTTCTATTCCATCCTGACGCTCAAAAAGTTTATGCTAAAGCAGATAAAGCCTTAGCCAAAAAAATTGCTAAATGCTTACAACAATTAGAACAAGATCCGCGATCACATCCAAACATCAAATCTCTTAAGGGAGAGTATTCAGGTTTATATCGTTATCGTATTGGCGATTATAGGGTTATCTACTCAGTGGAAGATGAGATAGTACAAGTATTTATTGTCGCGATCGCCCATCGGAGTCAGGCATATGAAATATAAGCTCTATTGGTTAAGTGTAGACGATCGCTATTTAGTTGATTTTTTAGAGAGGCGATCGCTAATTATGGGTGTTTCGGTAAGCGATCGCTAAAGTCATCGGTTAAACTTGAGTACAGACAAGATCGGGGCGCAAATCTCGCGCTCCATTTAAATAAATATGCTTAATCTGATGTTGCTCAAGTGGCGTATTCACATGAATCAATACCCTGATACAACGCGCTAAACTGCCTTTGACATACATTTGCTGGACATCTAAAAGCGGCACATTTTCCCACTGCGATCGTGATCGCGCGATTTTGGCAGGAAAGACAACATCAATATCTGTTGTTACTGAAAAAGTGGCACTAACAATTTCGCGCGGATCAATATCATTTTGTGCCTCGATTTCTTCCATAAGCTTAAGTACAGCCTCTTCTAGGGCTGGGTATGTGTTTGCTTCAACTGTTGTTGCACCACGAACGCCTCGTACACGCCAACCCACGTTTTGCACCATCCGTAATGTCTGTAAGTGTTCTTGATTGTTAATCATATAGCAACCAACCAAATAACAACCAACAAAAAAGAGGCAACCAAATAAGAGGCAATGCAAAGCGTCATCTATTTTTTTTGATCGCTTGAACCATAAAAAATAGAGAATAAATATAGGGTTTTCTAACCGAAGGTTAGAAAACCCTATATTTATTCTCTAAAATGAAATATGAATGATATTTTTTATGTCTCGCCATTGATTCGGATTACCTTACTGCTGCTGTATGCGGCGCTAACGGCTCCTTTGCCATTTCTGAGCAACTTTACCCACGCGACGATTTCTGCTTCATGGTTGACTGTGGGCTTGGTGATCGGCTTCATTTTTTTATATGGGGCTTTGAGCGATCGCGTGATTCTTAACGAACAGGGCATAAGTTTAGAATATCCGCGCTGGTTTCCGACTTTTTTTCGCAAGGGTTGGTCATTGGCTTGGCAAGACATCACCGCACTCAAACCTCGGATTACAGGACAGGGGGGTATTGTTTATTATTTTGTGAGTAAAGATGCAGATCAGGCATATTTATTACCAATGCGCGTGGTTGGTTTTGCGCGCTTAGTTAAACAAGTTGAAGAGCGCACAGGAATCGATACCAGAGATGTGCGATCGCTCGCTCAGCCGTGGATGTATTTGATTTTGCTGATATTTACACTACTGCTGTTACTGATAGATAGCTGGACGATTTATACAGCTTTGACCTTAAAACATTGGTAGTAATCTAGAAGTTAGGATAGGCGGTGCAAAGCACCGCCTATCCTAACTTTAGGTTTTATGTTATCTCCAGAGATTTTCCCAGAAGGGAACTTCCACAGGGTCGGGCAGACTAGCAATATTCATCTTGCGGCGAATATCAGCAATATTCCAGTTGGTTAATCTTGCTAGGGTTTGCGCTTCTTTTTCAAAGCGTGGACGGAGCGATCGCTGATATTCTCGACCTGCATCACAACTCGTTTCACCTTTAAATGGATATCGCAACACATAGCGCCCTTGAAAAGATTCCTGATTTGAGGTTTCCTTAAAGGTCAAATCTTCAGGAAATTTATCGCGGTTATAACGAATATGTAAGCGGGTGATGAAAACTTGACCATTACCCGTCGAACTAGGACGAAAGCGGCGACCCGTGGAAGGGACATCACTTGATGAATTTAGCCAAAATACGCCTGCTTTCCGAAGTTCCTCAGGCGAGAGCGGCTCGGCAGAGCAAGGGTCACAATTTGACATATCCCACGCATATTCTAAAAAGGCAACTTTGCGACCTTCCTTCTCATAAGAAGTCTTAAACATCGACTTATAGAAATCACCAAATTCATTTTTGACATAGACAGGAATATCTGAACCTGACGGCACTTTGATCGTCCGATAGTTAGCGACTTCGGCTTGTCCTTTAGGCGAGAGAATGTAGACGAGTAAGTCTTGATCGCCATTTGCATTGAGCATTCCTAAACGGATTGGCAGCATAAACTTTGGAGATTCAAAAGCCATCATCAGCGGTCGCAGTGATTGCGAACCTGTTTTATTTAGTTCAGCAATGTTCACCTTTGCGACAAAAAACTTCATATTTTGGCGGATATAAGGCTGAAGCAGCTCTTTAGCTCCTTTAGGAATCTTATAATCATTATCTATCAACCAAGATTCTAAACCATCTGAATCCTTAGCACTGAGAATAAGAATGTCATATTCTCCGACGGCAAACTTAGCTTCGATTGTGACCTGATAGTTATCACGGCGTGCTTTTGATTCTATTGCTGGAGCCGCTGCTCGTGTCGCACCCACAGAATTCGCTCTGTCGTAAGCTTCGTATCGCGCACAGGGATCAGAGTCAAAGTATTCCACTAAGCGAGGAGCGCTAAATGAATCAAGGCGATCGATGATTTTCTGTTCACCGATGCGGACTTGTTCTTTTTTGAGCAATACTGGCACTGGCACAACTAGAGCGAAGTCTTTGACATCGCCTTGATAGTCATTTGCCATCGTCAAAACCGTGCGTTTGCCATCACGGGCAATCACAACTTGGGAGGCTTTATTAAAAAGACTAGCATCGGCTTGCGATACATAAAAGCCACAAAACGCAAACACAGCAGGGGAATAAGCAAAGACAACTAAGCAAGCAAGGGCGCTACTCAGCAGTACACGCATCCCAATCAAAATTTTTTTCATATATCTATCCTATATATCTATTCTTGAAAGCCAGTAACATGAGCGCTATAGCGTTTGGACAACCATTGAAAACGTGGTGCATTCCAAAGGCGATCGCCTAAAACTGTGAGCGGCGAAATTAGAAATAATGCATAAAACATGGCATCAGCATTAAAGAAAACATTACGGAAAATAAAAGCTAAAACCGCGATCGCGATCGCCCAAACTAATCTCGCAGCTTTGGCATTGGGAATGGAACGCGGATCGGTAATCATAAATAATGCAAATAATAATAACGATCCACTGGTAAGGCGGTGCGCTAAGACATCCCAAGTCCATCCTAGCCAAAGATTTCGCAATCCTTCTAAAATGGAATAGGCGGCTAAAAACATAAAACTCGTATCCCAACGTCCCACTTTTTTGAGAACGATCCCACCTAAGCCGAGAAAGACCAGAGCGTACAAACTATCTTCGCCCCATTGTCCATTAGAAACCCATGCATGATTGTCCCAAACAAAACTATCTAACAACAAAACCACAACTATCCCAAAGTTAGCAGGATTGAACCAATGTTTGCCATTGGTACGAAATATAAATTTACTAGCGATCGCTAAAAAAGCTGCACAAGCGATCGCCCCATAACTATCGGAACGCAATAACAAACTTAATCCCAGCCCAGTAATCGTTGCGCTTTTGAGTGATAACCAGCGTTCATGCTTTGGCGTTGTTACGGGTGGAAATATCCATAACATAAATATTTGGGTTAGCCAACAAGTTGCAAAGGTGATCGCGATCGCGATCGGTTTGAGTGACCAATCGCGGGTACTTACACCGAGCAGGAAAAAGGTAGACAGAAATAGAATTTGGTAATCGCGAGCATCTTTGAAGAGTGAGGTGCTAAAAGCGAAAAATCTGGAAAGCGATCGCGGCATCGCCAAAGGAAACTTCAATGATTGCATAGCTTTCTGACCAACAATAAAGTTTGTATCAGTATAAGCTCATAGATTTTAGAAATATCATCTGTTGCATTTTTTGTAACGATCACTCTAAAACCCAGATAACAGAAAGGAGCGCTTTGCGCTCCTTTCTGTTCTTGCCCAAAAAGTTACTTTTCCTGATTGTCGCGAATGGTTTTTGCTAGTGTAAAAGTTGATGATACAGAGAAAACATATCCCATACCGACAAAAGCTTTTTGCCAAGAATTACCTTCTAAATAGAAAATTCCCACACCAGTGCCTACTGTAGAGATAATGAAAGCTGCCCATACTTGCATAATCCAAGCTGGTGTGTCTCTGCCGAGTCCATTTTGTCGCATAGTTCTTAATCTCCAGTAATTTTGATAACTGTAATTGTGTAATTGTAGAAGCTCAAATCATAGATTACCTGATGCCATCGGCGATCGCTGTAATTTGCGATCCTAAGGCACATACTCTTGCATCGCTTCTATATCTAATTCCTGCCGCCACTCTAGCAATGGTCTCTCCCAATTTTCTTCCCATTTTTTAGCAAAGAACGGCTTTGCTTTTGCGCCCAATCTGTACCCGATCGCAATCTGCTCTAGCAACTTATCCAATTGCTCAGGATGTTTGAATAGAGTGCTGAGTAATCCGCCAGCAATTAGGACGGCTGACATAGTGCGATGAGTTTGGGCTAGCTCAAACGCCTTTAAACCCAACTCTCCAAACACATCAGTACTAAAACCAGCCACGATATGCCAGATGTCATGGGTTTGCCGCATTCTCAATAGAAAATAGCTGATATCATCTTCGACTTTGACGAGACGATAAAAATTTGGATCGAAACCAGCTTCTTTGATATAAGAAGCATAGGCATAGCCAAGGGATTCTTGAGGTAGTTCTAACAGTGCTTGGAGGTTCACAGTTGGTGCTAAATAACGCTCTTGAAAGAGTTCTGCGACTTCAGGTTTAGACTTAACAAACTCCACAGCCAATTCTGTTGCTTTTGTATGACGCAGTCCATCTTCAACATCATACACAGACTCAGTTTGCGAGGGGTCTTTTAGCAAAGTCACAACCCCTTTAAGAGTCGAGAGAAAGTCAAGATTTTGTCGTAAGTTTCTTAATGTCATAGTTTTGTAAGGTAGCAATTACTTAATTGTATAAGATGGCTTCGATGGTTGTAGCTCCGCGATCGCTAAAAATGTTCGCCTGTTCGCCCCATCCCGCCCAAGATATTAACCGAACGATCGCGATCGCCCAAGAGCGTTTTTGTCCCGCAGGTTTGGCAAACTTCGGGACTATCTAAGTTTTCTGGCTTTGGGCATTGAGGATTAAGGCAATAGCTCATATATCTAAAGTAAACAAATTGATCGT
>JAYTWB010000172.1:0-6719 GCA_043743655.1 Cyanobacteriota bacterium
CAAGCAAGGAGCTCAGCACAACCAGGTTCATCGTTTGTTACTCGTTTTTGGGATTCTGACGGCAGCAACAAAACATCCAAGTGATCTTTGCTGACGTCATTAAATCGACCAAACTTAGCCTTGAGGTTTGCTCTTTCTTGCCTAGCGAAACTTCTAGCTTTTTCAAAAGCTCAACTGTTACTTCAGCGAAGGCTTTTGCGCCTGCTGAGTTTGGATTAGCTAATGAGGCAGGGACAAAGTTATCTACAGCTTTGGCGATATTTACATCATTAGGGATTTTAGTTTTAAAAATTTTATCGCTACCGAAGTCATTGCTCACTCGATCCATGACTTTTTGATAATATCGGCTTAAAGTAAAGCCTGCGGACATACTAAACACGATTCCTAGCAGTTGGATGTTGATCGAATTCTCTTCTCGATAGACTTCGCGGAGCTTCTCAATGCGTCTTTCTAATAACTGAATACCGACTACAGATAAAGGTTCAGGTTTGGCGGGCATTAGATAGTAATCACTGGCGATGATACTGCTGCGAGTGATCAAGTTATAGCCAGGGGCGCAGTCAAGAATGATGAAGTCATAGTTTTTAACTGCGGAAGCGAGAATGCCTTTGATTAAGGTTTGCTCAAATCTGCTCCAAGTTTGCTGAAAGCTTTGCTTTTCTTCGTATAACAGCGATCGGTTATACAACATTTCTGAGACTAGAAATTCATCATATAAATCAATATCCCCGACTAATAAATCCAAGCCTTGTACTTTGCAAACATGGGGAATTACGATGTCTTTGATTTGATAAACTTTCTCTTCTGGGTCATTAACTTGGATTCCATAACGCGCGATCGCTTGACTAACAAGATGCCTCAAGGTGCGATTTTCTTTGCGACACTTAGCAAACTCGGCTGGCGAGATCATGCTGAGAGTGGCGCTGATTTGGGTATCTAAATCTACGACTAGAACTTTTTTGCGATGGATTTTAGCCAAACAGGTGGCAATATTTACAGTTAAGGTAGTTTTCCCCACGCCACCTTTCATATTTACTGTTGCAATTACTTTACTCATTTTAAAATACTCCCAAAATAAAGCTCTAGAGTGCATTAACCATACACTATTGGATTACCAAATCTTGGCTAGAAAAACTAACATTTTGAACTTTTTCTAGTTGAGATTTGGATTGACAACATGACCTCTGGTGGGGTCGGGGATAAATAAACCGAGGCGGAGCGATCGCAACATGGCTTCCCAGACCTCGATCATCTGTTCTTCACCTTCTGTCCAATAGTCAAAGGTGAATAAACACTGCACGTTACCACCAATACCGATCAATATCCGCGAAGTTGCATCTCTTTTTTCGGTGGCATCCATATAGCGTAGTTCTGTCCAGACTAGCCGCATCCCATCACGATTAGCGCTAGTGATCTTACCTTTGCTAATAATTTGGCGATCGTCATCATCGAGAACTTGTTGAAGTGCTTTTTTGAGGGGAAATGTTGTCCAATCATTGGGTGGAAGTCGATTAAATGATACTTCTAATGCACCTGTGTCGGTCGGTGGTTCTAGGTCGGTAAATTTGACAGACTTCTCTTGAAATTTAACGATCCAATCTTTTGGGAAGTCAAATCGTAATGCGCCACGATCAGCCACAAATATTTTATATCCGTCTTCCGATTCCCAGCCATGATCGCTGCGTAGTGTTAGGTCTTTTTTTCTCATATAGGTTTTAGCTTCGAGTAATTTTCGGTAATACAAAGGCGATCGCTATACCGCCAATGACTAGGGCTTCAAAAATGAATAAAATCAAGCTAGAAGGTTTAATTTTAAATCCTCGAAACCAAGATTTTGGCATATCTTCAGCGCGAATTTGCCATTTATAGATTGAGAGCAATAGCGCTAATCCGCCAACTTTTGCGCTCATGAGTATATGCATGGCTATACCAATAATTATGCATACCCATGCCGCTAAATGTCCGATGTACCATGCGTGGTTTAGTTCTTCGCTGGGCAGCCATTCTTCTTGCATCATCCGTCCTGTGATTGCGGCAAAGGTTGCAGATACAAGAATAAGAGTGTTGGTTAGGCGTTGTAGCGATATCCACCAAATCGGCAACCCAATTTCTTTAAGCTGGCTTATGGACTGCTTTTGAACGAGGCGGCGATCGCCTATATGAAAGCAATAGAGAGCGAAGATTGGCAATAATATCAAAAACGTTAAGGCGATCGCACCGTGAATACCCTGTGTATTGGGAACTATGGGTAAGTTGACTGTGCCGAATCGCTTGTCATATCGGTCATAGACCATAAAGCCTGTAATCAATGCAGCGAGAACAAGTAAAGCGATCGCGCTATGCAGTAAGCGTAGTAAAACAGGCTGATATGGAGAAGTTGGAGATTTTATTGAAAATTTCATTTTTTCCCGCACTTAACAAACTAAAGCTAATATAGGATTAAAATCGCTTTAGGGGTAATTTAAGTGCTTAAGTTCGCTATGTATTTCGCGATGTTTGTGGGAGCGATCGTAATTGTTTTATGGATATCGCGTGAGGCGAACTATTTTTTTAGCAGTCTACTTTACTGGATTAAATATAATTGGCTACCCGCATTAGGGCTTGTATTTTTAGGAATACTTGCTTACAAAGCCTTTAATAGTAAATCATAATCGAAGATGATCGACAATCGAATAGACAACTTAGAGCGAATTCTCACAGCTTGCGATCGCCACACTTTAGCAGGTCAGCGCGACTATGCAATTTTGGGATTATTGATCGAGAATTCGTTAAAACGGCAACAAGTTGCAAATATCAACATTAGGGATATTGATATTCGGGGGCGATCGCTGCAAGTGCAGAGTCGATATAAACGACAAAATCAACAAAATCAGCAAGAAATTATTAGTCTCAGCTTGGACGCAGCCACCGCAATACAAGACTGGCTGTCTTCAATCCATATTTCTGACGAATCTGATGATATGCATCCAGATTCACAAACACCCTTGTTTATATCTCTAGATCGCGCTCACTATGGGCATCGGCTAACAGGGACTGCCATTTATAACATTGTCAAAAAAGCGGCGGTGAATGCTGGTGTTAGCGGATTGAGCGCTCCTGAGCAGTTGCGATCTAGTCAAAGAAAACATGCCTTAAAAAAAGATGACGAGACACTTGATGAGACTTTAGTTAAGACCGATGAGACTCAATTAAGAATAGCTAATGTATCTGAACTAGAATATGAGAATCACAATAGGACTCAATTAGAGGCTTACGAGACTCAAATAAGAAATATTCCCTATGCACTCAACGAATTTCGTCCAGACATATTAACTTCGCTGCTCACCGACAAACGCAGTCTCAATACTCGCCGTGCTTATGAAAAAGACTTACATTATTTCTTTCTTGCCGCCTATGGGCAAAAGCCAACCGAGTTAATAATCACGCAGTTTTTGCAGTTGAGTCGGTTTGAAGCGATCGCGATCGTCTTAAGATACAAATCTGACCTGATTGCTAAAGGACTCAAAGAAGCAACAATCAATCGGCGACTGTCTGCACTCAAATCTTTGGTTAACTTTGCCGCAAAATTAGGCAAATGTAATTGGAACCTTGATGATGTCCAAACTGAAGTAGTTCAGTCTTATCGGGATACAACTGGACTTAAGCCCGATGGTATTCGCACCATATTAATGGAACCTGATCGGAAAACAGATAAAGGAAAGCGAGACTTTGCGATTTTACGGCTCCTTTGGGATAATGCTCTGCGCCGTAATGAAGTGGTTAGTGCAAATATTGGTGATTTTGATTTTGAAGGGCGATCGCTCCAAATTTTAGGTAAAGGACGCGGCTCTCAAAAGAGTCTCATTAGTCTTAATGTGGGAACAACTCACGCAATTCAAGAATGGCTATCTCGACTTGAGACTAACAATCCAAATCAGCCATTATTCAGCGCTCTCGATCGCGCAAATCGCGGACACAGACTGACTGGCACAGCTATTTATCAAATTGTTCGCCAAACCGCGCAAGCCTCAGGAATTTCTAAACAAATGTCACCCCACCGTATCCGTCACTCCGCTATCACCGCCGCCCTCGATGCAACCAATGGCAATGTCCGTAAAGTCCAGAAACTATCGCGCCATAAAAAACTCGACACGCTCATGCTCTATGACGACAATCGCACCAATATGCAAGGCGAAGTATCGAGTTTGTTGGGAGATTTGATTTAGTGTTAAACAAATAATGATAGGCAGCACGAAGCGCTGCCTATCATTATTTGTTTAGAGAATTGTCCAGATCACAGAAGCAACACTACTGTTCTTATTCATCACAATTGGATGAGGATCAACTGCTTTAAGTTTGCTCTTTAACTTGCTTTTAATATCAGCTTCATTCACGATCGCAGGAAAAAGTTTGTTGAGTTGAGTAGGTTGCTCAAGATGTAAAACCACACGAATTCTACTTTTTTGACTAGCTTTTTCAGCAAATTTTTTCTCGAAAAGGTCATTGGCATTAATTTTTGCTGCAAATAGACCAGCAATTGTATCTTTGACTTTGATGCTAATTTCATCCGCCAAATCAAGAAGTTTAGTTCGATGATTAACTCGATAATCTTTGATCTCAATCAACCAGCAAGTATCTTGTTCTAAAAAAATAAAATCAACAGCCTTTGTTCCATCTGCTAGCTTACTAAATTGATTACGATAAAATAACCATTCATCATACTTAGTTACTTGATCAACATTACAAGGAAAATTAAAGACTAGATTTCCTTCTTTTAATTCTGTCATTCTTTAATACTCCAATGACATAAATCGATCAGATTGCATAATTTGCTCATCTAAAGTAACTAAAGGATCGATATCACTAATTGCATTACCTTGAGTAATGTATAAACTATCAGAATTATTAGAAGACAAGCCGAAATACCTGACACTTTCTTCTGTCTCAGGACTACCTAATGTCAATATCTCTAACTCCCGTAATAAAAACAAGCTATGGGTAGCAATAAAAACTTGAATTCCCGATTGGGTTAATCGGAAAATTACCTTTGCAACGACCTTAATCAACGCAGGATTCAAGTTGGTTTCAGGCTCGTCCCAAAATAAATATCCCTGATCAAGTAAATTACCTGTTGCAATTAATTGTGCTAACATCGCTAGCTTTCTCAAACCTTCAGCCACTAAAGGCATTTCAATTTCGCCCTTAGTATTAGATTTTAAGTAAAATCTGCCATTTTTATCTAACTTAACTTTGCCATCCATCGCCTCTTCTAATGGACGAAGAAATCTGTTTACTTTGACTTCTCTAAGTCCTTTTAGAGGCAAAGCTCCAAGTAAAATACAAGTATCTCTATAGGTTTCCTCAAAATCTAAATAATGATTTTCATATACTGATAAAAAATTAGGATAAATGGTAAGTAATTCTCGGGTAGGTATAAAAATAGGACTTGTTTCTAACCATTTTTGTGGCAATAGGTCTATCAAGACATCAGTTTTACTTATGCTTGAAAAGCTAAAGCTACAATTTAGACTTTCATCTTCTAGCTCTAAATTTACTTTGCATCTACTCCTAAGCCCTTGTATTCGCCTTACTAAACGTCCAATATTATCTGGTCTAAAAACATTGTTTAGCTTGTTACCTATTTCCTTTTGCAGAAAACTTTTAGTTGGGCTAGGTAAATTAGACTTATATCGACCCTCTGCCAAAACAGATAGATTGGTATATATAAGCTTTAGAAGATGAGATTTGCCAGTCCCATTTTCTCCAATAATCACATTTAGTTGGGGACTAAATTTAAGATTAATATCCCTAAAAACAGTAAAGTTTTCAACATTTAGTTGAGTGAGCATTTATAGACCAACGATTTAGAACTGCTACTATATTTAGACTATCAGGATTTACTCGCTAATCGCAACTCGCCAAATGGCGATCGCACTAACGGTAAAATAGCAGTAGCTCAAATTATATTGTCATGTAGACAGTTGCCTCTGAAAGAAGTTATGCCCGTACCCGTAGAACAGTTACTCACCTCCGAAATCCTGAAACCTGCCCGTTACTTAGGTAACGAGTTTGGTGCAGTTCATAAACCTTGGCAGAATGCGATCGTGCGTTGGTCGCTGACTTATCCTGAGGTCTATGAGGTGGGTGCGTCAAATTTGGGACATATCATCCTTTACAGCATTATTAACTCTAAAGATGGGCAGTTGTGCGATCGCGCTTATTTACCCGCACCTGATTTATCAGCGAAATTACGCGAAACTGGAACTGATTTGTTTGCAGTTGAATCTAAGCGATCGCTCCGTGAGTTTGATATTCTAGGCTTTAGTCTCAGTTATGAGTTAGGCGCAACTAATGTTTTAGAAATGCTCGACTTAGCGAACATTCCGATCACATGGCAAGAAAGAAGTGAAATAGCGATCGCCGAATGCCCTTTGATTTTTGCAGGCGGGCAAACTGCAACTTCTAATCCTGAGCCATATGCTGACTTCTTTGATTTCTTTGCCCTCGGTGATGGCGAAGAATTATTACCCGAAATTGGCGAAGTTCTCAAAGTCGCAAAACTTGCTGGCAAAACTCGCCGTGAAACTTTATTAGCTCTCGCTAACGAGATTGATGGCGTATATGTGCCTGAATTTTATGAGATGGATGTCAAAACAGGCGCAGTCAAACCCAATCGCCACGATGTTTCTCCAAGAGCGATGCGCCGTGTCGCGACACCGATGCCAGAGCATAGTATTGGC
>JAYTWB010000173.1:0-13023 GCA_043743655.1 Cyanobacteriota bacterium
GCTCCAAGCGCAAGCAGAAATGAAGCTGGATAATTTGCTACTTGAAAGAATACTCCTATCTTCACGGAGAGAACAAGCACAAATGTGACAAATGATAAATACCCATAAAACAGAGATAATTTTAGGTGGTTATTCATCGTACGTCCTGTGATTGCAAAGAATCCACAAAGTACTAATGGTAAACCAATTAGGTCAGGCAGACCAATTATCCCGAAGAAGGAAGGCACAAGATCTTTTAGTCCAATCTTTTCAAATACTGTAACCATTGCACCTCCCCCGATATTAAAGAAAGAGGCTCCAAGCATGAACCATGCAATAAAGTTTGGCGTTAGACTATGGCTATGTGCGTTAACTGAAAAAGAATGTTGAGTCCAAGCGATATATAAGCCAACTGACCAAATAAAAAGACCCAAGAACCAAGCTCTTAGGTCACCCGAAACTATACTCACTGGTACAAAGAACCAGACAAGCAAAGATAATGTTCCAATAGCTATTACTCCCTTCACATTACGGAAGGAAGGCACTAAAAATAACAATGGCAAAGTAAGATAGAAAAAAAACTCAAAACAGACTGACCAAAGAACATTGTTCATAGGATACGTCGTGCTAAGAAATACAGACGATTTGAGGAAAGAATGAACGTCAATACGTTCATTTGCTATAGAAGCTAAGAGAAGGCACAATATATACATCGGCCATATACGAATAAATCTCTTTCCCAGATACAACAATGGTTCAAGGTTAATTTCAAACGGATGTGCGCAGCCGATTACAAATCCTGAAAGTACGAAAAAATATAGTACTCCCAAATGTCCGGGAAAAAGTGAAGCCAGAAAACTTGCCGTGGAAGCTGGTAAAACTAGCAAATCTGTAAAAGAATGAAACCCAAATACGTGTGTTCCCAAGACACTAATTGCGCTTATTCCTCTCAGTGCTTCGAGCGATTCAATGTGTTTTGACTGATTCAGTGTGCTTTTTAGCATTGGTTAACTATCTCGATTCATATCGTAGTCGTTTCATATCGTAATACATGGGGTTCGAGTGATAATGATTATTTCAACCTTTCGATCAACCGATCGCCTACTCTAAGAGCATTAGCAATAATCGTTAAAGCAGGACTCACCACCGCATTCGATGCAAAGAAACTGCCATCGGCAACATAGAGATTATCGAGATCGTGGGCGCGACAATCGCGATCTAAAACGAAAGTTAAAAGGTCATCACCAAAGCAATATGACATTCGTTAATCTAACTTTGAGTAGCGATAGCTTCAATCATCGGCAACTACTCCAAGTAGAAAATCAAATTGATGATTTACTTTTATCCTGTTCCATCGAGTTATCAATTTTGAGCTACATTGTTAAATTGCCTAATCTGAACAGAAGATCAAGGTTTTTTTGGAATTGGTATTGCGATATAGAATACTCGAAATGTAGAAATTGAGCTAAGTGGTAACTAAATGCTCTCAATGTATGGCAACGATTTCTTGCATGATCGCCCTCAAGCAACTTAGCTAAAAGTATTAGAATGAGAGTAGATCGCTAAACTAAACTGAAGCCTAATGACAAATGCCAATCTACCGCCGCGCCATGAAAGTTTAGTTAATCGCTTGATTTTTGGACTAACTACTAGCACATCACTGCTAGCGACTGCCACCCTGATTTTGCTACTTCATGTGCAGCAAGGCACACCCGAGCTAGAAGCATTCACGACATGGCTAGCGATCGTTATTTTATCAGCGGGGTTGGGTTCTAGCTTATTTGTTGCCATATCGATTATTCGGAGCATTCAGCCGCCGCTGACAGAGCTTACGGAGACGGCGGAAGAAATATCGATGGGTAATCTTGCTGCGCGATCGCAACTCAAGCGGGCGGATGAAATTGGGGAGTTTGCGAAAGTATTTAACCATATGGCAGCCAAGCTAGAAGCGCAAACTGCCACACTCGAAGCGCGTGATATCCAGTTTGCGCTTCAGGCTCTTGATCGCGTCTTAGTAAATACTGCCGACCAACATAAATTAATTAAGGCAAGTTTAGAAGAAATCTGTAAGCTCACAGGCGCTCAGTTGGGTAGTATTTATCTTTGGGAAGTACCCGCCTCGCGTCCTGAAGGAGCATTGGTATTAGCCGCCGAATGGGGCTATAAGACTAGCCAAGCGCTAACCGAAATTTCACTTGGAGAAGGGATTATCGGTCAAGCTGGTCAATTGGAAGAAGCGATTGTTTGGGAAGGCGATCGCCTCAAAGGACAAACGCTAGTTTATCGCACTCCTGTTGGTGATTTATTACCTCAAAGCCTCTCCGCTTATCCACTTATGCTCAGACGTAGTCTTGTGGGAGTTTTGTTTTTAGGCAGTCTCACCGCTCTTTCCGAACGTGGACAAAATATTTTGCAATCGATTGGTCGCCGTCTTGCGACCGCAATCAGTAATGCTCAGAGCATCGAGACGATCGCCCGTCAACGGGAAGAACTAACCACTGTATTTGAGCAGCTTGCCGATGGTGTATTGCTTAGCGATCCTGCGGGACGAATTCTCAAAATCAACTCCGCAGGACGCAAAATCCTGAGCTTTAACGCTCTAAATGCAGGTGTGCCATCCTCGCCCGTAATTGCCAAATCAATGGAAGAGATTGTCAAACAATTTGACATCAGACATCAGGATGGGGAACCTGTAGATTTAGCTAATCTTGTCGTCTTTCGAGCGATGTCTACAGGTGAAGTAGTTGAAGATCAAGTCGTTTTGCGTCAACCTGATGGCAATGAAATCATTCTCAGTACTAAGGCGGCTCCGTTGGTGGGGACAGAATCGGAACTAATTGGTAGTGTGATGATTTTGCGCGATGTCACTGAGCAGCGCTATCGCGACAAGGTGATGCAAGAGACAAATAAGATCATGATCGAGCAGCAAAAGCGAATGAGCATTTTGCAGCGTCTCACCAACTTGATTAATCAACAGTTGCAGGATTTAGATGTTCTATTGGAGTCAGTTGTGGAGGCGACCTGTGACGCGATCGCTTGGGCTGAGGTTTGTGTACTCGCCCTCTACAATCCCAAAGACAACCAACTCGTCCTATCATCTGCAAAGGGATTGCCTGATGATTTCCCGCTGCAAAAATCTTTTGATTTAGATACACCAAATCTAATCGCGCAAGTATTTAAAGAAGGGATTCCCATTGAAATCAAAGCGGGTGAATCACGGCTGGTAGAATTTTTACCTGTCAAAAGTGCTTTGTGTGTACCAATTGAGTCTAGTCGTTCTGGACGTTTAGGAGTTTTAGCGATCGGGCATTTTCAGCTAGAGAGAGCTAGCTCTCGTGAGGATTTAAATCTACTGGCTTCGTTTGGGGTGCAGGCAGCGATCGCGATCGGCAATGCCCAATTAATCAATCAAATTGAAGCTCAAAATGCTCAATTGCTAGAAGCAACTCAACTCAAAAGTCAATTTCTTGCCAATATGAGTCATGAGTTACGCACACCGATGAATGCAATTATCGGCTTCTCGCAAGTGTTATTACGTCAGCGCCGTGATGCACTATCGACGAGCCAAGTTGATATGGTAGAGCGGGTGCTTCGCAATGGTAAAAATTTACTAGATTTGATTAATGATATCCTCGATTTATCTAAAATCGAAGCGGGTAAAATGGAAGCGCATCCAGAGCTTTTTAATCTTGATGAATTAATCCACCATACCCGCGAGAGTCTGCAACCATTGGCTAGCAGCAAGTCTCTAGATTTTATATTCCAAAATCAGATTGGTACTTGTGCGATCTATCATGATTCAATTCGGATTAAACAAGTGATTACAAATTTAGTTTCTAATGCGATTAAATTTACGGATATTGGCGAGGTCTGTATCGAGCTAAAATACGCTGACCAGATCATAAATCAAACATCAAATCAAATATCAGAGAGTTCTTTGTTAGAGACAATTGATGAATCGCCGCGATCGCCTTTTGCGACATCAAATATTTTAATCTCAGTGCGAGATACAGGCATTGGCATTGAGCCAGAGTTTCAGCGTACAATTTTTGAACAGTTTCGTCAGGTCGATCAATCCTCTACGCGCAAGCATGGCGGTACAGGACTGGGGCTAGCGATTACCGAGCAACTTGTGCTACTGATGGGTGGCACAATTTATTTAGAAAGTATGGTTGATCAGGGTTCTATATTTACGGTGGAGTTGCCACCACGCTTAAGGGCTTAAAGGTACGAGAAAATGCTACAAGCTTTTACAGCTAGTTTATTGCTGATTACTGTCTCTGAGTTGGGTGATAAAACTTTTTTTATCGCCGTGATTTTATCGATGCGCTATGACCACCGAACTGTATTTTCGTCAGTGCTAGCTGCCTTAGCTCTGATGACAGTGATATCAGTGATGCTCGGTCAAGCAATATCATTATTGCCAAAAGTTTATGTGCATTATGCGGCGATCGCCTTATTTTTAATCTTCGGCATTAAGTTAATCATTGATGCCATCAAGATGCCATCTCAATCCGATGGAGTCGTGGCAAAAGAAGCTGAAGAAGCTGTTGAGGAGAAAAATTCTATTCCTATCTTTGGCAAATTTTTTGGCAAAATATTAGGAACTTACCCACAGTTAGGCATTTGGGTACAGGCTTTTGTGATGACTTTTATCGCCGAATGGGGCGATCGCACTCAAATTAGCACGATCGCCCTAGCTGCCGCTAATGATCCAGTTTCGGTGACGCTAGGCGCAATTTTAGGACATGCTATCTGCACAGTGATTGCCGTGATTGGTGGTCGATTAGTGGCAGGACGAATTTCGGAACGGATCATTACAGGAGTCGGTGGCGTGCTATTTCTGATCTTTGGGATTACGGCTTATTTTAGTTAGATTTCTAACTACCCTCTACCTTACCGCGATACTCACTAGCTGACATGGTGTCGCTGAGTTCACTCGCATCTTCAAGACTGACTTTGAGCAACCAAGATGCGCCATAGGAGTCTTGAGTGATATTTTCTGGCTCATCGACCAAAGCTGTATTTGCCTCGATTACAGTGCCTGTGACAGGGGAATAGATATCTTCTACAGCTTTGACAGACTCGATCGTACCGAAGGTTTGACCTTTTTCGACCCGCGTGCCTACTTCAGGAAGATCAAGAAACACAATATCGCCTAGCTGATCGATCGCAAAAGCCGTGATTCCCACCGTAGCGATGTCATTTTCGAGGCGAATATATTCGTGAGAGTTGGTGTATTTTAAGTCTTCAGGATATTCAAACATTTTGCTATTTTTTCTCTTGATTGCTATGTTTTTAGGATAGTTCTAAATCAGTGACATGTCCTGCGCGGAGCGCGAAACATAGCACTTATTTACTGTTACTTACAGTTTGTGATTATTTGGTTTCTAATATCTCACGTTTAGAAAATCCCCATAGAAAAACAAGTCCGATACAACTAAGCATCAACCATTCAGGGGGAACGAGGCTATCGGAAAATACTTTTACAAGTAGACGTAACCCCACTAGCATCACGATCAAATAGCCAGCTGACTCAAGATGCGTAAATTCTTCTAACCACTTGATAAAAAGTCCTGCCAAAAACCGCAATGTGATAATCCCCACTACGCCGCCGATCAACACTAGCCAAGTCTCTTGCGCCACTGCCACCGCTGCGGTCACACTATCGAGCGAGAAGGCAAGGTCGGTAAGGGACACTAGAGCCACAACTTGCCAGAGCTTGCTGGCGGCGCGTACTGGCGGTTCGGCATCATGTTCATTCTGATATTTTTCTAAGAAAAACTTGCCTGATAACCACAAAAGATATAGCGCGCCCGCTAGTTCAAATTGCCAATATTTAATTACCCATGTTGCGGTGAGGATTAGCCCCACACGCAAGACAAATGCGCCAATCAAGCCATAACGAAGCGCCCATTCTTCTTCTTTCGGGTCTGGCAAAGTTCGCACGATCGCGGCGAGGGCGATCGCATTATCAGCAGACAAAATCGCCTCTAGCAGAATTAGTACCACTAAAATAGGGATGACTTCGACCCGAAAAGAGGGGATATTTGTCTCTATAAACTGCTCGAACATTCAGTGCGATCCATCACAAAAAATCAATAAAACATCACCATTATACAAAAACATCAGACCAAAACCGAGAAAGTATTAAAAGCGCTTTGTGCTTTTAATACTTTCTCGGTTTTGTTACATTTTGCTGTGTTGATCTGCAAGTCGATGTGATAACAATTAGTAAGGGATTGTTTGTTAAATTTAGGTGCTTTATTATGAAGTCAATGACCTTTACGGCAGCGCTCATCGCTAGCGTGATGACAGTTAACATGAGCGCACAGGCTCAAAATGCTGAACACCTCAAAGCTTTATTGCAAAATCGGACTTGCCAACGCTGCCAATTAAGCGGGATTGATGCAACGGGACTAAATTTGCGTGAGTCATTTCTAGATGTGGCTGACTTACGAAAAAGTATGTTTTCTGGTGCAACTCTGGCTTTTAGTACCATGTACTATGCGGATTTTCGTGGTGCCAATCTCAGTAACACCGATTTGCGGAATACTTTTTTGATTAATAGTGATTTGATTCAAGCCAATTTGTCGGGTACAAATGCGAGAAACAGTCGCTGGAAATATGCTGATCTGACCGAAGCGAATTTGCAAAATGCAAATTTGATCGATATCGAGTTGGTTTATGCCAAGCTCAACCGCGCTAATCTTAGCAATGCTTCTTTGCGTAACGCCAGTCTCTACGGTGCAGACTTGACGGGCGCAAATCTCAAGGGTGCTGATCTATATCGCGCTGATCTGACTAATGCGATCGTCTCTGATGTGGAACTAAGCCAAGCGAATACTTGTCGCGCCACGCTGCCTAACGGTAAGACTTCATTGCAAGGCTGTAAATAAAAATCATCACAAAATCTAAAGAGAGCCGCAACGTGGCTCTCTTTAAGCTAACCAAGAAAAGCTTTATGGTCACAACGTCTAATCAAGTCCGTTGGATGCAAGTCTGGAGCCTTGCATCGGTGCAAGGTGCAATTACGCTAACTTGGATTGCCTATGGCATTTATTTACCCAAGTTTATTGAACAGGTTTTTGGTTATCCCGCCAGTCAAGCTCAACAATTTGCGGCGTTGTTATTAGTGATTGAAAGCGCGATCGCGATCATTATCGAGCCATTATTTGGTGGGCTGAGCGATCGCTTACAGCGTTGGTTTAGTTCACGGATGCCGTTGATCGTGGCAGGTGCGATCGC
Source organism: Cyanobacteriota bacterium (assembly GCA_043743655.1). Lineage (GTDB taxonomy): Bacteria > Cyanobacteriota > Cyanobacteriia > Pseudanabaenales > Pseudanabaenaceae > Pseudanabaena. The sequence goes on from JAYTWB010000173.1 coordinate 7,228, forward strand.
TTCTACAGCCTTGTTTGTTGGGTTGCCTTGTGTGTTTATATTTGGCGGCGCAAATGAAGCCACACGCATAATTTTGCCAAGTTTAGCGATATTGTGGGCGATGGTGATGGCGAGCTTTCGCAGTCCAGTTTTGTGCTTGCTGGGTAGCTTTGCGGGTGCGACTCAGTTACCACTTGCGGCGAGTGTGTTAACTCTGGTGGGCGGGATGGTCGGCTCGATTAAGCCTTTGGCGACTAATTTTATTTTGGGATTGGGCGCACCTGCGACTTTTGCGATCGCTTCGATCACGCTCCTCGCGGGTGTGGCAAGCTTACGCGTGGCGATGGTGTATATTCCTAAAAAGCCAAGCCCAGATATTAATCCAGAATTAGAGAAGGCTGAATCTTTACCGATTAGAGATTTCTTGGCTAATTTGGCGATCGTGATGCTGGTGGGAGCAGCAATCGGGTTAGGAATCCGATTATTAATGGGTGACGTGTTACCGCGCACAATCAAGGCTGTTCTGGTTGTCTTGACAGAATTATCTCCTGAAGTTTTTACCAAACTGTCTCCTGAACTATTAATGGGAGCAGCACTGATTATCCAAGCACTTTTAGCTTTAGTCACAGGTTCCGTTTCTAAGTTGATTGATAACAAGCGCTTGATGATCATTAGCTTAGGTGCGATCGCGGCGGGACTGGGCTTACTATCAGTTGGTTATGGGGCGATCGCTTCGATCATCATCATTTTATTTATGCTTGTCTGTCTCAGTGCCGTAAATAATGGCATGGTTGCTCTTGCGCTGACGATGGTTCCCAAAGCTCTCAGTGGCTTGACTGTGGGGATGTTTTTTGGGGGGCTGTCGGGGGCGATCGCGATCTTTGGTTATCTTGTTCCTAAATCCGCCGATATACTCTTGCCTAATATACTTTTGCTAAGTGCGATCGCATTTCTCGCTGCGGGTGTGGGGATTGCTTTAGGTGAAAAGATTACTCGGAACTCAAACAACGTTCTCTAAAGTTTTAACCAGCCAAATACTTGCGATACAGTTAAATTTAGTTCTGAATCTGTTTCTAGATGTGTTCCTAAAAAAGCAGGTATAACCAATTTCTCATCTCCAATCATCTCGATCGGTTGGCGATCGCGTTGAAATATCATAATTGATCGCTCTTGAGGATAAAGCAACCATCCCATCTCCGTCCCATGTTTGAGGCAATGCAATATATTTCTAATCACGCGCATCGGATTTTGGTTTAGCGAGAGAATCTCAATTGTCCAATCGGGATAAATAGAAAACACATTCTCGATTTCATTTTCTTCATTCATAGGTAGCCTCGACCATGCAAACACAGTTATATCTGGCACAATTGATCGCCCCCCAAACGTACAGCGCAACTCTGGCAGGGCAAGTGCAATTTGTTTCTTTTCGGCAACTGCATTGATGCGATCGCAAAATTTAAGCTGAAGTCGAGAATGTTGACCCTGTGGCATAGGTTTTTGATAAATGAAACCATCAATATATTCACTAGATGGTTTGGTCTCTGATTGTTTCAGAAACACATCTAGACTAATTTCTGGGATGGTTTTTGAGGGTAAATTTGATACAGAGGCGGCAGTCATGGCTAATTTACCAAATTAATGCTAAATCTAATACAAAGTCTGGAAGTACATCTTCTCCTGAGAGAGTTGTCGGAGATTTTAGAACCTCGACTGGTTGACCGATGCGATAGACTTCTACTTGCCGATCTTTGCGATTGATTAGCCAACCAAGTCTTGCGCCGTTCTCTTGATACTCTTGCATCTTCGCTTGAGTTGCCTTGAGACTATCACTTGGCGACATCAATTCCATCACAAAATCTGGACAGATCGGGGCAAATTTTGACTTTTGTTCTGGCGTTAGTGCTTCCCATCTTTCTTTTAAAATCCATGAGCTATCAGGTGATCGATCCGCACCATTTGGCAGCTTAAAACCAGCCGAAGAGTCAAAAGTAACTCCTAGTTTTTTACAACGATTCCAAATTACGATATCTGCGTTTAAATCAGAGTTACGCATTCCTGTTTCACTACCTGCGGGAGCCATGATCGTAATATCTCCTTGAGCGCTCCGCTCAAATCTTAAGTCGCTATTTTTTTGGCAGATCTGAAAAAACTGCTCATCGCTGATGTCAAGTACAGAATCTAAACTGATCGTTAAAGCGTTCATAAGAATTTCAACTCGTGAAATTTTGTATGCTTATATTATCGCGATTATTAGTTATCGCAATTACTAAAAACTGATGTTACGGGGAAGGTTCTAAGACTGAGAAAACTGAGAGCTAGAAAACAGAAGCGCGCAAAATTAGACTTTGTTGACAAAAAAAGTTAGCATAAATTTAATAATCCCTTAATAATTGCTTGAAATTTATGGCTCGACAACTCAAAAGTATTGCACCGCACGGTGGTCAGCTGATTAATCGTATTGCTTCGCCTGCTCAAAAAGAAGTCTTTTATAGCAAAGCTGACCAATTACCGATTGTGCAGTTGACTGAGCGATCGCTATCTGATCTAGAACTTATTGCGATCGGTGGATTTAGCCCTCTGACGGGGTTTTTGGGACAAGCTGACTATCAGTCTGTGGTTCTAAATATGCGTCTCGCTAATGGCTTACCTTGGTCGATCCCGATTACTCTACCCGTCACCACTGAAGTCGCAGATACTCTGAAAGTTGGCGATCTCGTTCGTCTTAATGATCCTGATGGCATTTTTATCGGCGTATTAGAACTAAGCGAAAAATATCAGTACGATAAACTTCAAGAAGCTCTCCATGTCTATCGTACCAACGAAGATCGTCATCCTGGAGTCAAGGTGGTTTATGCCCAAGGCGATATCTATCTCGCGGGTGATGTATGGCTATTAGAAAGGCGATCGCATCCACTATTCCCAACTTATCAAATTGATCCTGTCGCCTCGCGTGAATTATTTGTGGAAAAAGGATGGCGGACAATTGTTGGTTTCCAAACACGAAACCCAATCCATCGCGCTCATGAATACATCCAGAAATGCGCGCTAGAAATTGTGGATGGATTGTTCTTGCACCCTCTAGTCGGCGCGACTAAGAGCGATGATGTACCCGCTGATGTGCGGATGCGTTGTTATGAAATCATGCTGGAACATTACTTCCCACAAGATCGAGTCACTTTAGCGATTAATCCTGCGGCGATGCGTTATGCGGGACCTCGTGAGGCAATCTTTCACGCTTTGATTCGTAAAAATTATGGCTGCACTCACTTTATTGTCGGGCGCGATCATGCAGGTGTCGGCGACTATTATGGAACCTATGACGCGCAGCATATTTTTGAGGAGTTTGCCGATAATGAGTTAGGAATTATCCCCTTAATGTTTGAACATGCTTTCTATTGCAAACGCGCTCAGGGTATGGCAACTACCAAAACAAGTGCTAGCCTTCCTGAAGAACGCGTACATCTATCTGGAACAAAAGTACGCGAAATGCTCCGCCGTGGTGAATGTCCGCCGCCTGAGTTTTCACGCCCTGAAGTAGCGGCTGAACTTGCAAAAATCATGCATAAGATGGCGATCGCTGAAGCTGCTACAGGTTTTGAAATCTAGTTAGTTCCCTTAGCTAATATTCAAATACCCAAATCGCCCAGCCTTTCATGATTACTGTAATCACATAAGCGGCGGAAAGGCGACCTGTTACTTTTTCGACTTCAGTCCATTCGGAGCTAGTCCGAAATAAGCTGTAAGTAAAACTGTTGTATTTGATTCCGGCAACAGGCTTTTCTAAGTCTTCTACTTTGATATGACAATATACGATTTGAGCAGGCACAATTACAAAATTAGATGTTTTTCCTCCCAAATGGAATAGCTCACTTTCGTCAATTGTATTGTTTGGTTTTTTGTCATCATTCATAGAAGCATTTATCAATTTCTAAAAAATACTCTTCTACTGTACCCCAAAAACAAAGAGAGGCGCATTGCGCCTCTCTTTGTTTTTGGGGTACAGTTGTTTTTGGGTTCATATTGACTCTTGTAGTTCATACATCACTGACTGAACATCGATCGCGATTTGTAAAGTCGCATCAAAAATACGTCCATATTCTTGAGCGCGATCGCGCATCTGGATTGATTCAAAAGCAGTCAAATCAATATCAAAGCGATCAGGATGAAACTCAGGATGCTCTCGTAAAATCCGTTCGGTTTTTAACGCCCGCACTATATCATTGCGGGTCATTCTCAAGGCGGCGATCGCTGACTCTCTAGACTCTAGTTTGATTGGATTTCCAGCATCTTGTAATTGATCAAATATGTCGATATCGTGAATGGTCTTATTACATTTATCAGCTTCTATAAATAAACGGATAATTATTTTGGGGATTCCACTTTTACGATAAGAGTTGTTCGGCTTTTGCCATTTTTTATCAATCCATTTTGTGATCAACCAAGCTAAACCGCCGCTAGCGATCGCTAACCCTAGACACAGAAAAATCTCCCTCAATGTCGCCCCGATAAAAACATAAATCGAGTAACCAGCCGCCGCCAAAGCCGCGCAAAAAAACAATATCGCCACCTCTGCAAGTTCGATCGCGAAACTCAAGGCACCCAATGCCAAGCTGATCAACAAAATGATCCCTGACATCCGCAATGCGGGTAAAAAGATACTCGCAAATCCAAAAAAGGCGATCGCGCTAATTGTCAAGGCGATCGCCTTTTGCCTATTTCTTTGGTTCGATGTTAAGGCGATCGCTGACAAAATCTGCTGACGATTAAAGCCTGTCAATTCCCACAATTCTGCTTCAGAAATCAATAACCTTTCTAGATCGGCTCTCATAATTGCATCTACGCTAACGCCTTGCGCTCTTATCAAAACCAGATCGCTTTTGGAGATAATGTTTTCCCGTGCAAAGCACGGGAAAACATTATCTCTTTGCGAATGCAAACATCAACTTTTTGCCTTCGCAAACATCAATTTTTTTGCCTTCGCAAAAGAGAAATATCTAACCTAATAGCTGAATATCGCTGAAGACGATTTCATAATTTTTGGTTTGACCTTGCTCATTAGACTGCACGATTTGCTTGGTCATCACATAGTAATTACCAATCTTTTCATAGATATCTTCAAAACGCGCTTGACGGACAATCTCATCATTCATCGGATTACGGAAGACCGCAGTATAGAGAGAAGAAACATAGCCTTCGCCTGTGTCAAGATGACCGAGGTGATTAATCACAAAACCAATCCTTCCCATCACACGGCTGACCATCGATATCTCGTTGCCACGGACTTTGTAGTTGGAACCCATCGAGTCGCCAGTGACGAGGATTTCGACCGCTCCAGACTCATCAGACGCACCGAGGTTAAATGAGGATTTGCCATGCGCGTCTTCAAAGCTTTTGCGCTTGCGGTGGGTGACAACATCACGCAATTGATTGTTCAGCCATTCTTGACCTTCATCAACAGAGATGGTCTTCTCTTCGCCGCTGGGTGTGCGGGTAGTGCGATCGATTAGCTGTGGCTGATCCATGCTGACTTCGACTGACATATCAGGATTGATACGCGCTTTGCCTGTACGCGCCACGCCATCGATCGCCACAGATACATTTGCCGTCAGACCAGGGAAGTTAGGATCCCATGTATAGCGATTTTCATAAGCCGCCTGAAATAGGTCACGCGCGTTAATATCAGATTTTGTGTCGGGTGTTGCTGTAACCATTTTTGTTAAAAGTATTTAAGGAGTTGTAAGGGCTATTATATTTTACCTATAGCAATGTAGGTTTTGCTTAGGACATAAAACCCAAAAGATAAGTGGCGGCGCTTCG
>JAYTWB010000174.1:0-3144 GCA_043743655.1 Cyanobacteriota bacterium
GCACCCAGCCAAATCGGCGGTCAAATAGACGATGGCTTTTTGACCGCTAGCGAAATCATTGACATGCAACTAAATGCCGAGATGGTAGTACTTAGCGCCTGCAAAACAGGACAAGGCTTATTAACTGGTGATGGTGTGATCGGTTTATCGCGATCGCTGATTAGTGCAGGAGTCCCTAGTGTCGTTGTATCGTTATGGTCAGTACCCGATGATCCTACAGCGATGCTGATGACCACCTTTTACAAAAAATTTCAAATAAATCCCAATAAAGCGCAAGCATTACGTCAAGCAATGCTTGCCACTAAAGCTAAGTATCCAGACCCACTTAATTGGGCAGCTTTTACTTTAATTGGTGAGTCCAAATAAAAAAGGGCGCAATGCGCCCTTTTTTTAATCAGATTTTTAGAGTCCGTTACGACCCCAGACAACAAAGGCGATCGAGAGTGTGAACATACCCAGTACGCCGAACCAACCTAATGACAAAATATCCATAGTTTGTAACGATTTAAATAAACTTTGCTACATCCCATAATACGCTTTGCTGTACCAAAGATTAAGACCGCAAAATTTCTCCTTTAAGAATTTACATACGACCACGCAACATTTGCGCCATTTCATTCGGCTTCGGTGAGTTCTCGACTGCCGTCTCTTCTGTGATCCGACCGTCCTCATAGAGCTTATAGAGCGATTGATTCATATTCACCATTCCCTCATAAGTACATTTAGGAATGATCGCCTCAATCTCATCCACCTCACCGCGCTTGATATAGTCGCGCACAGCATCAGTATTGATCATGATTTCATGAACCGCCGCCCGCTTTCCATCGGTGGTACGCACCAACGACTGAGCAATAACACCCACTAATGATTCTGCAACTTGAATCCGCAGTGGTGCTTGTTGTTCAGGTTCATAAAGATTCAGAATCCGTTCAATTGTTTTCACAGCACTGTTAGTATGCAAGGTTCCGAATACTAAGTGACCCGTTTGTGCCGCCTTGAGCGCTGTGTTTACAGTCTCCTTGTCACGCATTTCCCCAATCAAGATGATATCTGGGTCTTCGCGTAAAGCTGCCTTGAGCGCATTATCAAACTTGTGGGTATGGATACCAACTTCACGTTGCTTGATCAGCGCTTTTTTACTTTGATGCACAAATTCAATTGGGTCTTCAATCGAAATCAAATGCTTCTGCATCTCAGTATTGATGAAGTCAACCATGGCAGCCAATGTAGTGGACTTTCCTGATCCCGTGGGTCCAGTTACCAAAATCAAACCTTTGTGGGTGTAACAAAGCTCACGGAATACTTCTGGCAAACCAAGCTGCTCGATCGACAAAATCTTTAAGGGAATTAATCGCAAAACCATTGCCGAGCCACGCAATGATTCAAAAACATTGATCCGACAGCGTGCAAATTCGTATTGAGTCGCACCATCAAATTCTAGAGTGTCGCGGAATTGGAGGATTTGCTTATCATCCATAATTTCCGTTAGCCAAGTATCAAAGGTTTGCTTGTCGGGGACAGGATACTGCTCTTGTGTAACCATCAAGCCGCGACTGCGAAATCGGACTGGCTCATTTACACCCGCATGAATGTCAGAACAGCCCTGCTCATAGGCATCTTTGACAATTTGAGTAAGGGTTGGCTGTCCTGAACTCCGCTGCAAAATCGATGGTATGCCTAGCCCTGGCAAATTTGGCGGTGGACCTGGACGAATCGGTGGACGCGGATTCGGGGGTGGTGGTACGTTAGTAACTTGGGTATCTGTGGGGATTGCCATCTGTGCTTGACGGACGGCGGCGGCAGCACGAGCTTGTTGAGCCGCTTGAGCTTGTTGGAGTTGGGCTGGAGTGAGAGCCGCACGCGCTTGAGTTGCCTGAGGATTGGGGGGGGCTTGAGGGTTAGGGGCAGCACGCTGCTGCTGCTGGGCTGGTGGTGCGGCAGGATTATTGCGTGGCGGTTGTGGCACACCACCGCCAGAAGAAGGTGGGGGTAAGGGAGGCATACCAGTAGATTGCGTCATAGTTGAACCTCAGTTCTTAATCAGTTTTGATGAGGAGAGTTTTGCTAGTCAAATTCTGTGATTTGACTTAAAAATAACCAATCTGGTGACCCTATAGGCTAAAAATATATTAGCTGTTGTAAATACTATCCTCAAATAATTAATGAATATTCTCAGTGCGCTGCGATCAAAACCGAGCGCAGAAAGCAAAAAAGCCCCTAAACAATCTACTCCTAAGCAAACTAAGGGCATTGAAATTAAGTCTCAACGTGAGTTGGACTATATGCGTGAATCATCTCGCATTGTGGCTACTGTGCTTAAGGAAATTTCTCAAATGATTGCTCCTGGGATGACTACGATGGATCTCGATGCTTATGCGGAAAGACGTATTCGTGAAATGGGTGCTGTACCAAGTTTTAAGGGATATTGCGGCTTTCCTGCTAGCCTTTGCACCAGTATTAATAACGAAGTTGTGCATGGTATTCCTAATTCTCGAAAGGTGATTAAGCTAGGCGATCTCGTTAAAGTTGATACGGGTGCTTTTAAGAATGGGTTTCATGGTGATTCTTGCATTACGGTGGGCGTTGGTGTGATCAGTGAAAAGGCGACTAAGTTGATGCGCGTGGCTGAAGAGGCTCTGTTTAAGGGGATTGAGCAGGTTAAGCCGGGAAATTGTATGCTCGATTTGGCTGGGGCGATCGAGGATCATGTGAAGTCAAATGGTTTCGCGATCGTGGAAGATTTTACGGGGCATGGCGTGGGTCGAAATTTACATGAAGAACCTTCAGTTTTTAATTTTCGTACGCATCAGTTGCCAAATGTCCGTTTTCGTCCAGGCATGACTTTGGCGATCGAGCCTATTTTGAATGCTGGCTCGAAGCGAGTGCGGATTTTGGCTGACAAGTGGACGGCGGTCACGGTGGATAATCAGCTTTCCGCTCAGTTTGAGCATACAGTTTTGGTAACTGAGACTGGTTATGAAATTTTTACCGATCGCACTAAAGTCTAATTACTCTAATCACATTAACCAAGTAGTTTTTTACAGCAATCGAATTTATTTTGAAAATAGCGCAAAGCTATACAGTCTATTGAGATTTTAAGTGGTAGAGCTAAATTCCTGAGAGCGCCGCTTCGCGGCGCTCTCA
>JAYTWB010000175.1:0-2898 GCA_043743655.1 Cyanobacteriota bacterium
AAAACTTCTTGAGGGTAGAGGCGGTTGCGATGAAGCAGAAACTCTGAGAAACGATTCTTGGAATCTCAGTGACTTCAGCTCTGAGAATATGTCAAAATACTATGCTGAGCATTCTCACAAGCTTGTTTAATCGCCTTAGTCAAGTGATTTACAAAAACGGATATAGTGATTAGTCCGCGTAGCGGACTAATCACTATATCCGTTTTGAGCTAAAAGAAATCATCACCTGAGCCTTGTCTATGTGGTGTTGGTAAAGATTTTAGATGGCTGAGAAATTGTAATAGTTCGTCATTGGTTAATTGCGATCGCGCTTTTTTATCAAAAGTCCGTACCAAATAATCGCGACCCTGTGGTTTTGTCCAGTTTAGGCGCTCCATCTCGACATCGATTTTAGAAATTGCATCGGATAGATCAACAGGCTCAGGAGCAATCTGTGGTGCTGAAGACTTGATTGGTGTAGCTTCAGGAATAATTTCTTCGGGGATAATCTGCTCAGAAATGTATGCAGTTGATTCATCGCTATAGTCGAAGGCTGGCGATGATTGAATAGTATGCGTAACTTGAGCCGAGGGCGGTAATGAGTTAATCGGTTCTCGTTGCGTCAGCGATCGCCCTGCATAGTTACCAAAACTATTATCAAAGGCGGTTGATAATGCATTGTCAAACGAAATACCAGCGATCGCGATCGCGCGTTTAATCGCCCGATCTTCAGCTATTTCCAGATCAGCATCAACAGCCGTAGCAGTCCCCATGATCGCATCTCCTTGAGAGACGATCGCTCTAAAAGCATGGAGACCATCGATTTTTGAGAGCATCTCGGTTTGGATGCACCCTTGGGGATATTGAGAGCGAAACTGAGCAAACATAAGTAGGTATAGAATCAATTTTCTGTTGCTTTGACTTTTGAGATGCAGCGCGTCCTAAAGATTAACCGAAGGTGGTACATACCCAGGGATTTTATTTTCATCAACTGCATCGATCTGATCAGGATCAAGATATTCATTGGCATAGCGCATATATATCTTTTCACTGACAAACAAATCAAATAAATCTGGATCGATGTGATTATCGATCTTCATTTTACCGAGTATCTGAAGACATTCAGTGAGAGTTTTACCCTTCTTATAAGGACGATCTTTAGCGCTCAGGGCTTCAAATATATCCGCGATTCCCATCATGCGTGCAGGCAGAGACATCTCATTTCGAGTCAATCCTTTGGGATATCCTTTACCATCCATTCGCTCATGATGACCGCCAGCATATTCGGGTACGCGGCGAAGATTGCGTGGATAGGGTAATTGTTCTAGCATTTCGATCGTCACTGAGATGTGATCATTGATGACTTTGCGCTCTTCAGCAGTTAGGGTTCCTCTGGAAATATTCAGATTGTAGACTTCATTATCACTTAAAAAATTTGTCTCTACACCTTGAGGATCGCGCCAGCGATATTTAGCAATTTGTTGTAAGCGTTCTTTATATTCATCGCCCATAAATTCACCACCAATATTACAGATGCGTAAGAAATCTTGATCACTAGAATATTGAGTGAGTTTTTGTTCTAAAGCAAATTCTAATTCAGCAATTATGCTGAGGTTATTAGAGGCGATCGCTTTAATCTTTTGATTTAGAAAATTAATTTCAGCATCACGTTTAAGCACTTCAAAGCGCGTATTTACTAAATGAATCCGATCAAAAATTGTTTCTAACTTGGTTGCCTTATCGATGACATGGACGGGTGTAGTTACTTTGCCACAATCATGGAGCAGCCCCGCAATTTTGACTTCATAGCGTCCATCCTCATCTAGTTCAAAGTCTTTAAAAATGCCATAATCAGCCTTACAAGCCGCATCAGCGATCATCATCGTCAAAGTGGGGACACGGCGGCAGTGTGCGCCATTGTAAGGCGATTTTTTGTCGATCGCTTCGGATATGAGATTGATAAACGACTCAAATAGTTCACGAAACTGACCAATCAGTTTGTTGTTTGTCAATGCGATCGCCGCTTGTGAAGCTAAGGATTCGGCAATGCGCTGCGAGACTTTCGTGAACTCAATAATTTGATGATCATAGAGATTTTTAGCATTGATTAGCTGCAAAACACCAATTAGTTCATTTTCGTGGTTGAGCATTGGTAGCGTCAAAAAAGACTGCGATCGATAGCCTGTTCTGATGTCAAAAGCCCTAGTCCCTGCAAAGTCAAAACCTTCGGCTGTATAAGCATCTGGGATGTTGATGGTTTTTTTGTATAACGCTGCATGAACCGCCACCATCGTGGTATTAGGGTTGCCCAAATTGTCATAAAGAGGTAATGGCTCAAAGGGAATTGGATCGCCAACCTTTGCGCCCATCATGATCCCCAGTGAGTCATTCATGATAATTTCAAACTTAAGATGCTTTTTATCTTCTGTCGCAAGATAAAGTGTTCCAGCATCAGCATTTAAGATCGCTTTTGCCCCTTTTAAAATCATCTCCAACAATTTTGGTGTATTTTTCTCTGCCGAGAGCGCTATACCGATCTCATTGAGCTTTTCGATTAGTTCAAAAGATTCTATTTTGGTATCGCCAATGTCCATGGTTTGTGTCCCTGTTTATCAACAGTGTCTTTTTTGTTAAATGCTAGGAGGGGCGATGTTTTTAAGCTATTTTTAGTTGATTCAGAATAATGACTCTTCGCTTAGATTAACTAAATATAGCAATTGCCAGCAGCGTTAAGACATAAAATCGAGCGAGTAAAATCTGCTCAAGACATCTGCTTAAGACATAGTTTATGCTTTTACTAATTATTATAGATTTTAAGTAAAACTATGCCCCAACCTGTGGAAACTGATATCCAACAGATTTTTGATCGCATCGCGCCTGTGTACGATCGCTTTAACGATCTACTGAGCTTGGGGCAAC
>JAYTWB010000176.1:0-2928 GCA_043743655.1 Cyanobacteriota bacterium
CGAAACGCCGCCTATCCTAACCTCTAATGTTTAAAAATTATTTAGGAATTTAAAAATGAAAAGTTTGTGGGACGATCGCGAGGCAAAACAGTATCAAGAGGATTTGGGCTTAAGAGTTTATACATCACAATTATTAGGACGCGATCGCTCATTAGTACTACATGGTGGCGGCAATACTTCAGTCAAGATTCGCGAACAAAATCTTGTGGGCGAAGAAGAAGAGATTCTCTATGTCAAAGGGAGTGGCTGGGATTTAGAAACGATCGCTGAAGCAGGTTTTGCTCCTGTAAGAATGGCGCATTTATTAAAATTAGCGAAGTTGCAGGTTCTCTCTGACTCGCAAATGGTGAATGAGTTGAAGACGCAGATGACTAGGGCAAGTGCGCCGACACCATCGGTAGAAACAATTCTCCACGCCAGCTTGCCTTATAAATTTGTCGATCATACTCATGCTGATGCTGTAATTGCGGTGACGAATACGGCAAATGGATGGGAACGCATTCGCGAGATTTATGGTGATGATGTCGTAATCATTCCCTATGTGATGCCAGGATTTGATCTGGCGCGAGTCTGTGCCGAGAAGTTTGCCGCAGAAAAGAGCGATCGCACGATCGGCATGGTGTTAATGAATCACGGTATTTTTTCCTTCGGAGCAACAGCTCATGAATCCTATGAAAGAATGATTGCATTGGTTGATCGCGCTGAAGTCTATTTACAAAAGCAAAATGCTTGGAATATCCCTCATCAAACTCTAGAGATAGCTCCGCAGGAGTTGCAAGGAAAAATAGCGATCGCGCAATTACGCAGTGAAGTATCCCAAATCGCAGGATTTTCAGTAATTCTTAGCCAGCATGACAATGAACTAAGTTTAGCCTTTGCCCAAAGAGAAGATGTGGGGATTATCTCTCAACAGGGCTGTGCCACTCCTGATCATGTGATTCGTACTAAGCGACTACCTTTAGTTGGAAGAGATGTAAATGCTTATGCAGACGCATATCGAGCATATTTTAGAGAGCAGGCTCAAAAGTCAACTCAACCGTTAACCATTCTCGATCGCGCCCCACGAGTAATTATTGATCCCGAACTTGGTCTGCTGACGGTCGGCAAATCGGCGAAAGATACAGCGATCGCTGCTGATATCTATCAACACACGATGGAAATCATCCAGCGTTCCACAAATCTAGGCGGCTATCAAGCGTTACCCGCCAGCGATATTTTCGCAGTCGAATATTGGGAATTGGAGCAAGCTAAACTCAAAAAAAGTGACTCGTCTCCCGTATTCACGGGCGAAATTGCCTTAGTCACAGGAGCCGCATCAGGCATCGGTAAAGCTTGTGTAGACTCGTTATTAAGACGTGGCGCAGCCGTAGTGGGCTTAGATATTAATCCTACGATTGAGAAACTATATGATCGACCTAATTTTGTAGGAGTTACCTGCGATGTCAGTGATGAAACAGCGATCGCCAATGCTCTCGATAAAACCATAAAAGCTTTTGGTGGTTTAGACATTCTCATTCTCAATGCAGGAATTTTTCCCTCTGGCTGTCGCATTGAGAATCTCGATACCGCCACATGGCAAAAAGTGATGCATATCAATCTTGATGCAAATTTAATTTTGATGCGCGAATGTTATCCATTCCTAAAACTTGCGCTCAATGGTGGTCGAGTTGTCGCGATCGGTTCTAAAAATGTCCCCGCACCTGGTCCTGCAGCGGCAGCCTATTCAGCATCAAAGGCAGCACTAACGCAACTAATGCGAGTAGCAGCTCTAGAATGGAGTAGCGATCGCATTCGTATTAATACTTTGCATCCTAACGCAGTTTTTGATACTGGTATTTGGACACAGGATGTGTTGGAGTCTCGAGCCAAACACTATGGATTAACGATTGAGGAGTATAAAACCAACAATCTACTCAAAGTGGAAGTCACCAGTCGTCATGTCGCCGAACTTGCGGCTGAAATGTGTGGTGATTTGTTTGCTTGTACGACAGCCGCCCAAATTCCTATTGATGGCGGTAACGATCGGGTAATTTAGCTACTAACTGTTAGGTATTGCTTTCTAATTGCTTAGTGGCAGCGAGTTCTCTTTCCAAAAGATTGACTCGTTCCAACAATTGTTGATTTGAAGCAAGCAGCTCTTGAGTTCTTGACGATAAATAAGGATCGGACTCCCACCAGTTAATGCCAATTTCTTTAGCTTTATCGACTGAGGCAACTAGCAAACGAATCCTGATACTTAGTAACTCCACACTGCCCACTGACACTGTGATATCACCTGCAATCACGATTCCCTTGTCCAATACCCGCTCCAGAATATCGGCAAGGGAAGACCCACTGGTGCTACTTTTAATCGCTTGAGACATTATGGTATCTGATCCAATAATTTAGCGAGTCCGAGTTCTGACTCAGGCTCATCACTACCATAGCGAGAAATCAGCACATCAAAACATAGATCGCGAAAATCATCATCTTTGCCCGAGACAGGAATCTCATGCTCATGACAAATCTTGCCAATCAGCAAACAGGCTCGTAAGCTAGAAGCTTTACTACATTGCACTTGACGACGAAAGCCGCGAATTAAGTTAATTAGTTTCAACGCTTCATTGCGCTCTAAGCCGACCTTATTTACCAAGATTTGCTTTTCGGTTTCGACATCAGCTTCGCCAATGTTGATGGTGATCATGCGATCGAGAAGTGCGTCTTGAGTGGGATGCACACCCGCATATTCTTCAGGATTGGAAGTAAAAATCGCCCGAAACATCGGATGAACCCGCACATATTCCATTTGGGAACTGTCAGGAGGTAAGACAATTAGCTTTTCTTCTAGAGCGCTAAGCAGGACATTATTGACTTCTGGACGTGATCGGTTAAATTCGTCATAAATCAGCGTAAATCCTTCTTTAGCCGCTAAGGTTAGGCGTGAATCTG
>JAYTWB010000177.1:0-3617 GCA_043743655.1 Cyanobacteriota bacterium
TGTCTGACTATCCCTCAGTTACGCGCTCTCGCCTTTTTGCAAATCAATGACGGCACATCGCTCGCCGCCCTAGCCGAATATTTGGGCGTTACAAGTGCGTCAACTTCAACAATGGTCGAGCGCTTAGTCCAAAAAGAATTTGTCAATCGCGCTGAGCATCCCAAAGTAAGGCGACAGGTTGTTCTCAGCCTCACCACCACAGGTACAGCACATTTGCAACAAGTACGCCAAATGACTCGCGATCGCCTTGCTGATAAACTAGCCCATCTACCGACAGATCAAATTGCTAACCTGCTGAATGGACTCGAAGAACTCAGTCAAATATTTTCGGGACTGTAAACTTGAATTTTAATCTTAATCGCACATAAAGTTCTGAGCCTAGGAGATTATGAATTACTAGCTTTTATAAAACCTAGATATTGATATGATTAACTTTAACAATATCCGTATATATGAATGGAAATAAACTAAAAATGAGTTTTGTTTTTGCAGATTTATTTGCTGGTATTGGTGGATTTAGAATTGCTCTAGAGAGCATTGGTGGAAAATGTGTATTTTCTTCTGAGTGGGACAAATACGCACAAGCGACATATAAAGCAAATTTTGGCGATGTTCCAAATGGGGATATTACTCAGATTAGTCCGTCTGAAATCCCAGATATTGACATATTAACTGCTGGCTTTCCATGTCAACCATTTAGTTCAATTGGTAAACGTGAAGGTTTTGAACATCCTACACAGGGAACCTTATTTTATGATGTGGTTAAAATCTTAAAAGAAAAGAAGCCTAAAGCTTTTATTCTAGAAAATGTTGAAGGTTTAGTAAGCCACGATGGTGGTAAAACCTTAAGTATTATATTAGATACTTTGTCTATATCTATAAATGGACAATATCTTTTTTTAAGTAAACCTGATGTTAGATATCATATTTTTTGGCGTATTTTAGATGCAAAAGACTATGGTGTGCCACAAATTAGAAAAAGAATATTTATAATAGGAATCTCTGAAGATATTTCTACTGATATACCTAATTTTAATTTCCCTTTACCTCTTCCATACAAAGAATTCATTGGTTCTTATGTGGAAGAAAATGTGATTGGTTATTCAATATCTAAGCATTTGCAGCATTCATATTTGTTTAAAATAAATGATGGAAGACCAGAGTTAATCGATCGAGAATCTAGTATTCAGGTAAAAACTTTGTGTTCTACTTATCATAAAATCCAGAGATTAACTGGGACTTTTGTTAAAGATGGAGAAACTGGAATTAGATTACTTAGCGAAAACGAATGTAAAGCAATTATGGGATATCCTCAAAGTTTTATTATTCCCGTTTCAAGAACACAAATGTATAGACAGTTTGGCAACTCAGTTGCAGTTCCTGTGGTCTATACAGTTGCTAAAAGCTTAATTAATTGTTTGGATGAATATCAGGCTACTAAATGTAGTTTTGTGAAGACAAGGAGTTTTGTTAGTGTCTGATATTAATCACGAATCTACTGAAAAAAGTACAGTTCAACTCAATATCATTAGAGAGTATTTTGAAATGCATCCTAATGTTGAGATACATACTAAGGATATTGTTGATTGGGTGAATTCAACATATTTTGAGCGCACTGGAAAAATATTTAGAGACCCCGATAGAGGGATTAGAACTTTATACCAGAAAGGGCTTTTACAAAAAATAGCGAAAGGAGTCTATAAATATGATCCTGAATATGCCCAAAATAAACGTCAAGAAGATTTTACGATTGTCCAGAAAAATGAGATTTTAAAGCGTGATGGTTATAAATGTGTAATTTGTGGCGCTGGTCGAGTGAATGGCGCAGAATTACATGTTGATCATATTAAACCTAAAGATATGGGAGGCTTAGCAACAATTGAAAATGGTCAGATTTTGTGTAGTCAGCATAATTTTCTTAAGAAAAATTTTAAACAAACTGAGACTGGGAAAAAGATGTTTATTCGCTTATATGAGCTTGCAAAGAAAGAAGATAATCAGGAACTACAAGATTTTTGTATAGGAATTCTCAATACTTTTGAAAGTTTTAATATTAACGGACATATCGAGTGGAAAAGGTAGCTTCTGCTAGTAAGATCGGATTTAAATTCAAAAATTATTACTAGATAGAAATAGACTGATATGCAACTTAGTCCTCGCTTTAAACTATTTTCTCAACCACTTGATCGCTATGCACTAGGAATAGTCACGATCTTAAGTGTGGCGATCGCCTTATTATTGTGGATTGGCGATCGCACTGCGCCACAGGTACGAGACTTTAGTTGGCAAGGTCAAAGAATTGATGCCAATGACATATCCTTTTCGTTGAGCTTTAATCGCCCAATGGATCGCGAAAGTGTGGAAAAAAATCTTAAATTTGAGCCGCCGCTCGCAGGAAAAATCAGTTGGTCATCGCGACGAATGTCTTATACGCCACTCGCACCTGCGACCTATGGCAAATCCTATCAAGTTAAGCTCGAAAATGCTTACGATCGCTTCGCGGCTGAGTCTGGCAAAAATAATAAAAAGACCGCGATCGATCCTTTTACAGGAACTTTTAAAACACCTAGTCCCCGTTTTGCTTATATCGGCTCACAGGTTGAGGAGAAAGGTCGCCTTGTAATTTATGATATTTTGTCAAAAGAAAAACGAATCTTAACACCCTCCGATTTGATCGTCACCGATTTTCGGATTTATCCTGATCGCCAAAAAATTCTCTTTGGGGCGATCGCTTTAACAGGACAAAACTTACTCGATCAAAAACTTTATACTGTAGCGACAGGTATCGATCAAGATGATCGGTTAACTTTTAATTCATCAGATAATCCATCACAAATCAAACTAATACTTGATAGTGCTGACTATCAAAACTTTAAATTTGATCTATCGCCCGATGGTAAAAATATTTTAGTGCAGCGTCTTAGTCGTCAACAAGTCGGACGTTATGGACTCTGGCTGATTAAAGAAGAGCAACCAGCGCGATCGCTAGAAAATCAACCAGGTGGAGATTTTATGTTCACGCCTGATAGTGCATCAGTGGCGATCGCACAAGGCGAAGGAGTGGCGATTTTGCCACTGGAGCCACAAGCGCCACCGTTAGACTTTTTACCCAGATTCGGTACAGTTCTAAACTTTGGCAGGAGTGGAATACAGGCTGCTACGATTAAGTTTAATAAAGACTATACGCGATCGCTTTATTTAGTTAATAATCAAGGACTGCAAAAGGAACTCACTAAAATTAGTGGTTCTATCATCGGCGCTCAGTTCGATCCTCAAGAAAAGACTCTCTATTGCTTACTCACCGATGTCGAGCAAGATACAGCAAAAAATATCTTTCGTGAGAAGCCATATCTTGCCGCGATCGATTTAGAATCTGCTAAATTACGCCGCATTCTAGAACTTCCTGCTCAGAGAGAAATTCAATTCAATATCTCTCCTGATGGACAATTAATTTTACTTAATTCAGTAACTCCCAATAACACTCTCAACAATAATGATGCTATTAATTCACAAGCTGAAGATACTGCCAAAACTTCCAGAAGCTCTCGGACTCCACAAGTGCCAACCCAATTAATCTTATTATCAATTAATAATCAGGGTAGTAATCAAGATTTACC